>JAJYGM010000779.1 GCA_021785095.1 Actinomycetes bacterium | reverse complement strand
GACTGACGCGACCGCGCACGGCCCGCGCCGCGCTCAGGCGAGGCGGCGGCGCCGTCCGCCGAGCCCTTCGGCGCCGCCCGAGCGCCGGCTTCCGATCCCCATGGCCCGCCGGTGCTCGATGAAGTCCACGAGGACGTAGTCGCCGAGCGTCTCCGGAGTCGTGAAGAACGCACGACCCCTGTTGATCTCGGTGATCGTCTCGACGAACTCGCGCAGGTGCCCGGTCGCATCGAGGGCGAACGTGTTCAGCCGGATCCCCTCGCGCGTGAGGCGCAGGACCTCGGCGAGCGTCGCGTCGACAGTCGCGCGCACCGGTGGGTAGTTGAAGAAGACGTGGCCGTCCTCCAACAGGTGCGCCGTGGGCTCGCCGTCGGTGATCATCACGATCTGCTTCGTCCCGTGTTGCCGGGCGAGCATGCGGCGAGCGAGCACGAACGCGTGCTGCATGTTCGTCCCGTACACGAAGTCCCAGGAGACCTCCGGAAGCTCCTGCGGCTTGATCTCGCGGGCGACCTCGGAGAAGCCCACGATCCCGAGGTAGTCACGCGGGAACTGGCTCGATATGAGCGAGTGCAGCGCCATGGCGACCTTCTTCGCGGCGAGGAAGTTGTCGCGCATCGGCATCGAGAGGGACAGGTCGACGAGGAGCACCGTCGAGCACTGGGTGAGGTGCTCGGTCCGCTCGATCTCGAAGTCGTCAGGATGCAGCCGGACAGGGAACCGCACACCGGCTCGGGCGCCAGCACCCCCACCAGCACCAACGCCGGCGGCGCCACCCTCCGCATCGAGACGCTCGGCCTCCCGCCTGATGGCGTTGCGGACGGTCCGCTCGATGTCGAGGTTGAAGGGATCGCCGAACTCGTACGGTCGCGTGCTCTCGGCACGCTCGTTGCCCTGGCCGGTCTGGATGAGCTCGTGGCCGCCGAGCCGGTCCTTCGACAGCCGCGAGAACAGCTCCCGCAGAGCCCGCTGCCCGATGCGGCGGAGGCCGCGAGGCGTCAGCTCGAGCTGACCCTCACGGTTCTCTACGAGACCGGCGTCCTCGAGGCGCTTGCCGAGGCGGGCTAGCTCGGCGAGCGAAGCCGACGCATCCTGGCCGAGCAGCTCGCGCACGCGCTCGAGGTCGACCTCGGACAAGGCCCCAGGCTGGGGCGAACCCGACAGCAGCTGCTCGAGCTGGTCGAGGTCGGCGAGGCGCTGGAAGATGTCGGAGGCCTCGGCGAGCCCCGGCGCGTCTCCACCCGAGAAACCGACCCGACGCTCCCACGGCGCATCCGGGAACATCGAGCGCAGGTTCGCCCCGAGGCGGTCGATCTGCCAGTGCAGGTCGAGGTCGCCGAGGAGCTCGTCCATGAGCGACTGGAGCTGCTCGCGCTGTCCGGGCGTCATCGAGGCGAGCATCGCCGAGGTGGCGGCCATCCTGTTCGCCAACTGCTCGAGGAGCTCGTCGAGGTTCTGCGGGTCACCGGGGAAGAAGTCGCCGAACTCCGACATGAACTGCTCAAAACTCGGGTCCAGCTCCTCCCCCGCCTCCCTCTGCTCGATCATCTGGTTGAGGCGATCGAGAGCCTGCCGGAGGCGGTCTCGCTCCTCCGGGCCCATCGACTTCATGGCACCGGCCGCCTGGTCGAGGTACGACTGGACGACCTCCTGGCGCAGGCGCTCCATGAGCTCCTCGAAACGCTCGCGCGCCTCACTCGAGGTGAACTCGTACGACGAGAGCTGGCGCACCTTGCCGGCGAGGTCGTCGGGGAGCAGGCCGAGCTGCATCTGCCGGTCGGCCACGACCTCGTCCGTCACCTCCTTGCGTCGCTGGTCTCCCGATTGCGCCGCCTCCGTGGCGAGCTCGGACAGCGAGTCGCGCTCCTGCCGGACGACCGACTCGAGCTCCTCGGCGATCTCGGAGTAGACGCCGCCGAGGTCGAACTGCTCGCGCTCCTGGCGCCGGCGTTCGCGCAACCGCTCGAGCAGCTCCCGCAGCCCGGCGACGTCACGGCCCTGGCGGTCCCGGAAGCCCTGCTGCAGCAGCCGCCGCAGCGCCGCGTTCACATCTCCGTGGTAGAGCAGGTCGTCGTTGATCTCGGAGAGCACGGCGTCAGCGTCGAGGTCGAAGCCGGCCTGCGTGCCGTCCCAGCGGGAGTAGCTGTACCGCTTCACCCGGGGGTCACGCCCTCGCCCGGTACGTGGCCCGCGGGCCGGCGGCATCTTTGTTGAGGCGTTTCGTCAGGTGGAGGCCCTCGAGGACGAGCTCGACCGCACTGGCGACGGCGCCCGGGCTCTCGGAGCCGGCCATCGCGAGCACGGGCTGTCGCATCGCCGGGACGGTGTCGAGCACGGCGATGTAGTCGGCCGAGGACAGGTCGGGTCCCGCGTGGACGATCTTCCCGTCCTCGAAGCCCCCGACCACCTGCCCGAGCTGCTCTGTCGGGCAGCTCTCGCGGAAGGTCTGGAGGACCGCCGCCTTCACGAGCTTGTCGACGATCTCCTCGTCCTCCCCCTCTTCGAGCGACTCGATCTCGAGCTTGCCGAGGGTCGAGGAGAGGAGCGAGTCGAGGTCGCTCACCCGCGGGACGGCCTCGTGCTCACCCTGGCGCACGGCCCTGCGCACTGCTGCCGCCGCCAGCGTCTCGTAGTTCGCGACGCTGAGCCGGACCGATACACCGGAGCGCTGGCTCACCCGCGGCGAGCGCCGGGCGGCCTGGCTGATGCGAGCGACGATCTCGGCCATGAACGGCGGGACCTCGACGCGGACGCCGACGTCGTCGAGCCGGGCCGCTTCCTGGTTGATGATCGTCAGCTCGGTGTCGACATCGAGCGGGTAGTGGGTGCGGACGCGCGCTCCGAAACGGTCCTTGAGCGGCGTGATGATCCGTCCACGGTTCGTGTAGTCCTCCGGGTTCGCCGAGGCGACGAGCATCACGTCGAGGGGGAGGCGGACCTTGTGCCCGCGGATCTGGACGTCGCGCTCCTCGAGGACGTCGAGGAGGCCGACCTGGATCCGCTCGGCGAGATCTGGCAGCTCGTTGATGGCGAAGATCCCGCGGTTAGTGCGCGGGACGAGCCCGTAGTGGATGGTCAGCTCGTCGGAGAGGTAGCGGCCCTCGGCGACCTTGATCGGGTCCACCTCGCCGATGATGTCGGCGATGGAGGTGTCGGGGGTGGCGAGCTTCTCCCCGTAGCGCTCCGACCTGTGGACCCAGCGGATGTGCGTGTCGTCCCTGTGCTCGGCGATGAGGTCACGCGCATACCGGGACACCGGCGCGAACGGGTCGTCGTTGATCTCCGAGCCGGCGATGGTCGGCGACCACTCGTCGAGCAGGTCGACCAGTGACCGGATGATGCGGCTCTTCGCCTGGCCGCGTTCGCCGAGGAGGATGATGTCGTGGCCGGCGATGATGGCCTGCTCGATCGCCGGCAGGACCGTGTCGTCGTAGCCGAGCACGCCCTCCACGATCGGGCGGCCCTCCCCGATGCGGGCGAGGAGGTTCTTCCGCATCTCCTGCTTGACAGGGAGCGAATGCCAGCTCGAGGCGCGCAGCTCGCCCAGCGTGCGCGGGGACGGTGGCGGCGAGGCAGGCTCTGGCTCGAGTGCGTGGGGGGCGTGCGGCGAGTCAGTCATGGACCGCGAGCCTACGAGGGCGACGCTGCTTTCGCGACAGGGCCGAGCGCCCCTAAGACCCATCCGGAGCGACCCCGGGCTACACTGACGAACATATGTTTGGTGGGGACGCTCACCGCGCGTGGGACGATGGCCTCGACGAGGCGCAGCTGCAGGCGGCGACGCATGGCGACGGGCCGCTCGTGATCCTTGCCGGTGCCGGCACCGGCAAGACGAGGACGCTCACGTCGAGAGTGGCCTGCCTGTTGGAGCGCGGCGTGGCGCCGCAGCGGATCCTGCTCCTCACCTTCACGAGAAGGGCGGCCGAGGAGATGCTGGCGCGTGCGGCGGCGCTAGCGAGCACGCGGGAGGCACAGCGGCCTCGGGGCGGGACCTTCCACGCCGTGGCGCACCAGCAGATCGCGGCGTACGCGGACGTCCTCGGCTTGCCTTCCGGCTTCGGCGTGCTCGACCCGGCCGGATCGTGCGACCTCATGGACCTCGTGCGCGGAGACCACGACCTGAACGGAACGGCAGCCCGCTTTCCGAGGACCGCGACGCTCGTCGACATCTACTCGCGCTGCATCAACAACGAGCGCCCGCTCCGCGAGATCGTGCCGGCCGAGTACCCGTGGTGCGAGCCGCACCTCGATGCGATCGCCGGTCTCTTCCGCGACTTCACCGCACGCAAGCGGCGGTCCGCCCTCCTCGACTTCGACGACCTCTTGCTCTCCTGGCGAGCGTTGCTCCGCCACCCGTCCCTCGGGCACGACCTCGCTGCCGGCGTCAGCCACGTCCTCGTCGATGAGTACCAGGACCTGAACTCGCTGCAGGTGGAGATCGTGCAACTCCTCGCCCCGGGCGGCAAGGGACTCACCGTCGTCGGCGACGAGGCGCAGGCGATCTACGGCTTCCGCGGCTCGGATCCCGTCCACCTGCGCCGCGTGGTCGAGTCCTTCCCGGGCGCGACGCTGATCCGCCTCGAGCGGAACTTCCGCTCGCGCCAGGCGGTGCTCGACAGCGCCAACGTGCTCCGACCCGGACGGCCCGGCGACGCGGAGATCCGTCTCGAGTCGACCCGCGGCACAGGGACGAAGCCGACCCTGCGGCGTTGCTACGACGCCGGCTCTGAAGCGCGCGCAGTCGTCCACCGCATCCTCGAGGCCCACGAGCGGGGGGTGCCGCTCCGCCATCAGGCCGTGCTCGTGCGTGCCGGCCACCACAGCGACCTCATCGAGGTCGAACTGTCGGTCCGGAAGGTGCCGTACCGGAAGTACGGGGGGTTGCGCTTCTTGGAGGCTGCGCACGTGAAGGACTTCGTGGCCGCCGGGCGCCTGCTCGACAACCCCGCCGACGACGTGGCCTGGTACCGAGTCCTCCGGCTGCATCGCGGCGTCGGCCCCGGCCGTGCGAGGGGGCTTCTCGAACACGTCCACCGGCACACGACCGAGTCGCTCTCGGCCTGGCCGGAGCTCGTCGCGCTGGCTCCCCCGCTGGGCCGGGGCGAGCTGTCGCAGTCGTTACCGGTCCTGGCGGAGGCAGTGAGCTGCACCAGGGCAGGCGAGCGGGCCGAGCGCGTCCTGCAGGCCCTTCGCCCTCTCGTCCTCGAGCGCTACGACGACGCAGCTCCGCGGCTCGGCGACCTCGAACGCCTCGTCGGCTCCGCCTCGGTCACCGACGACTTCTCGGACTTCCTCGCCCAGCTCACGCTGGACCCGCCGGCTTCGACTGGCGACCTCGCGGCGGACCCGCACCTCGACGAGGACTACGTCGTGATATCGACGATCCACTCGGCAAAAGGTCTCGAGTGGCCGATCGTGCACCTGCCGCACCTCGTCGACGGAGCCGTGCCCTCGGACATGGCGCTCCGGAGCACAGCAGGTCTCGAGGAGGAGAAGCGGCTCCTGTACGTCGCCGTCACCCGAGCCCGTGACGAGCTCCACCTCTACGCGGCGCTCCGGATGCCGCATCACCGGAGGGCGCTCGACGACCGCCACAGCTTCGCTCCGATCAGCCGCTTCCTCGACGACGATGCGGTCGAGGCGACTCTCTCGATCGAAGACGAGCGCCAGGGCTCAGGGCGGGCCAACCGTCACGAGCTCGGCCCGGGCATCCGGATCGACGTCGATCTCGATCCGCTCTGGATGTGAGACGCGAAGACGCGGACCGGCCGGATCGCGTCAGCTCAGCTCAGCTCGCTTCAGCTCGAGCTGATCGGCGCCCAGAACACCCGGGTCGCCCAGTTCGCCGCCGGGTCACGGGGCTGCGCCGCGATGTACTCGGTGGCCATGTAGATGGTGCCATTGTAGTTCTGCGCCATCGAGTAGTCGCCCCAACGGCACTGCCCCGTCGAGAAGCCGAAGAACGGGTAGCAGTCGAAGGTGTCGAGCGGGGCCACGCCTTTCGCTGCGATGTGCACCACGGTATCTGGGTACTGCGACGGCTGCCGCCCGCGATGGAGCGTGACCACCGGGCGAGCTCTCTAGGTGCCGAGATCCAGCTACTGGGGGGTAACTTGCGGGCAATCCCAGCTGGCACGGGTCACTTCCGGTCGAGCGGCACTCCGGCGGTGACGAGGTCGCTCAGCACGAGCATCGCCCGCCGACCCTTCAGGCGGTCCGAGCGGCGCTCTTCGGCACCGGCTCCCGCCTCCGCGCGAAGCCGCCCGTCGTGCATGAGTTGTGCGAGGTTGCTCCTGCCGTCGAGGGCATCCTCGACGCCGTCGAGCGAGCATCGCAGCCGGATCTGCGAGGTCCGGTCCGTCGAGTCGGGCGAGCCGGCGTCCGTCACGCCCGACTGCGACACGGTGAGCAACCGGTGCCTTCCATCAGGTGCGATCACGACGAGGTCGAGCGGGAGCACGGATGCCTCGTCACCGCGGAGCGAGTGCGCCTTGAGGCCTGCTTCGAGCACCCCCGTCAGCCGTTGCAGCACCATCTCGAGAGCGCTGGACGAGCGACCGCCGCCATCCACCTCGGGACGAAGGCCGACGAGCTTTGCAAGATCGCCGGCCCACGCTGCCTCGAGCGACGGGTAGTCGAGCTCGGCGAGCAGGTTGTCGATGGCCTCCACCTGCTGAGGCGCGAGCATCCGAGGCAGGAGCGAGCCACGCCCGATGGAGCTTCGCGAGATCGTCGTCGTGAAATCGATCTTGTAGTCGCCCGGTCCGGTCGAGTGCTCGCTTGCGAGCGCCTTGCGGATGCAGGCCTTCACCGTGCGGGCGTCGTGGCGCACCCCGATGAACCGGAACAGGTCTTTCAGCGTCGCGAACGGGTCTCCGCAGAGCAGCTCGTAGTAGATGCGGGCGTGGGCCTGCTCGCAGGTCCGCTCGAACTCCACCATCTTCGTCGCGCGGTCGATCCAGTACGAGCCGAGGCCGGCGACGAAGTTCCCGGGTGCCGTCCCGAGAAACGGAGCGAAACCGTACGCATTGAACCCCCACCTAGAGGCTTCGATGCCCGAGGAGATCATGTCGAGCGGGTAGCGGTGCAGGAGGACGAACAGGCCGTCGGGGTAGCAGCGTGCGAGCAGTCCGAGCTGGTCGACGCTCGTGAGCGACTTGTCGCAGAAGACCGAGACCCGATCGTCGGTGACCATGTCCCGGACCATGGTGTCGAGGGCCTTGCGTGCACGCCGGCACGCTTCGTCGGAAGGTTCCACCTGCTGGCCGTCGGCGGGCGCCACGAGCTCGCCCCGCGCCTCTTCCACGCGCATCCACATGCTGACGGTGTGCTGCAGATATGCCGACAGGTTCATCTCGGCCGGGGCCGTGATCTCGGGGTGGCTGTCGATGAGGTACCGGAGCAGCGTCGAGCCCGAGCGCGCCGCCGAGACGACGAAGAGCATGCGGAGCGGTCGGCGCCGAGCTGCCCTGCGGGTGCTGCGCGTGGGCGACTGGACCCTGGCCTTCGGCGTGGCGGGCCGGCCGATGTCAGGGCGGCCCCCTTCGAGGTCTGGGCTGTCGCGGCGCGGCTCAGGCCACTCCTCGCTCTGAGGCGCCGTGGCCAGCATGCCGTCGCCCCCGGTGACGTCCGACATAAGTGTGTTCTAGCAGCCCGGAGGTGTGCAAGGCTTAGCCATGCGACTGTCGGTGTTCACACCGAGCCACGACACCCGCCATCTCGATCTCGCCTACGGCTCGCTCGCCTCGCAGTCCTTCGAGGACTGGGAGTGGATCGTGCTGTTGAACGGGAAGGCGCAGAACTGGCAAGCGCCCGTCGAGGATGCCCGGGTGAAGGTGTCGCGAGCGCCGAGCCGGCTGAAGGGAGTCGGGGCGTTGAAGCGTGCCGCGTGCGAGCTCGCGTCCGGGGAGATCCTGGTCGAGCTCGACCACGACGACTACCTGACGCGCGGCTCGCTGGCCGCCATCGCCCAGGCCTTCTCGTCACCAGACGTCGTCGTGGCCTACTCCGACTGGGCACAGATCAACAGCGACGGCTCGCCGAACTTCGACCTCTTCGACTTGAGCTACGGCTGGACCTACACGCGAGGCGCCATCGACGGCACGGAGCTCAACCGCTGCCACGCCATGGAGGCGTCGCCGCACAACGTCGGATACGTGTGGTACGCGCCGAACCACGTGCGAGCGTTTCGGCGGACCACCTATGAGAAGGTCGGCGGCTACGACGCCGACCGCCCGTTCCTCGACGATCACGACCTGCTCTGCCGCCTCTACATAGAGGGCGACTTCCACCACATCAAGCGGTGCTGCTACCTCCAGCGGATCCACGCCCACAACACCCAGGCCGAGAAGAAGACCAACGCGGCGATACAGGAAGAGACCGTCGTCATCTACCGCCACTACATCGAGGACATGGCGCTCGCCTGGGCGGCTCGGCGCGGCCTTGCGACCATACGACTCCGGACCCCCGTCTGGATGGGCGACGACCCGGACGAGCGCTACGACGACGTGACGGTCGATCCCGACGAGCCGTCGCTCGAGCTCGACGAGAGCTCGGTCGGGGTCGTGAAGACCTACGACGTGCTGTGCCGCGTCGGAGCGCACACCAGGCTCTTCAACGAGGTGTACCGCGTCATGCCGCACGCGGGGGTGTGGCTCACGAAGACGCCGAGCACCGACGGGCGAGGCGCGTTCCAGGACCCGGGCTACCGTGCCTTCTACAACGAGAACTCGTTCATGTACTTCACCCAGGACGCCCTGCGCCCGGTGATGCCGGACTACACGGCACGTTTCCAGATCAGCCACCTGCGCACCTTCTACCCCTCGCCGGGGCACGAGGAGCTCGGCATCGCCTACGTCGAGGCGAACCTGCTGCCGGTGAAGGACGGGCCGCGCCAGGGCGGGCCGCTCCTCTGCTAAGTCGGGCTGGTCCCGACCGGCACGTTGGTGCGAAGATCGACGGGCAGTCACGCGCCGTAACCTGGCTCGAGCGCGACTGGCGACGACACTGAGACGGAGGAGCCTGACTTGAGCGTCGTGCAGGAGAACCCGGCGGTACCCATCCCCGTCGAGATCGGTGGCGTGCGTGCAGGACCGCCACGCTCGCAGATCCTCCGCCGCGACACCTGGTGGTTCTGGCCCGGAGTTCAAGCGCTCGGGCTGCTCGCGTTCGTCGGGTACGGCATCTGGACGGCCTTCCGGGGGGACTTCTACTACGCCGGCACGATGGGCCACGTCTCGAGCCTGCCGAGCCACTACCTGTCGCCGTTCTACTCACCGTGCTTCGTGTCGAGCTGCCCGACGGACGCGGTTTGGGGGCCTGCCGGCGGCATCGGGACGGTCTCGCCTGCGCTGCTCGTCCTCATCTTCCCGATGGGCTTCCGGGTGACGTGCTACTACTACCGCAAGACCTACTACCGGTCCTTCTGGGCCTCACCGCCCGCCTGTGCCGTCGCCGACGTGGGCTCGACACAGCCGGGCGGCATGCGCTCCAAGTACTCGGGCGAGACGCGGTTCCCGCTCATCCTCCAGAACGCCCACCGCTACTTCTGGTACGTCGCGGTCATCTTCGCGGGCATCCTGACGTGGGATGCGATCGAGGCGTTCCGTTTCGGAAGCGGTTGGGGCATGGGGCTCGGCACTCTGATCTTCGTCGTCAACGCGGTGCTCATCTGGATGTACACAGCCGGCTGCCACGCCTGCCGTCACCTGTGCGGGGGCGGGCTGCGGAGGTTCTCCAACGCTCCGGTGCGGCACACGATCTGGCGCAGGATCGTCACGCCGCTCAACGAGCACCACCAGCTGTACGCCTGGATGTCGCTCATCTGGATCGCGTGGACCGACCTGTACGTGTACCTGGTGGCGACGAACACGATCCACGACCCGAGGTTCTTCTGATGCCGTCGATCAGCACCTCCGCGGGCGAGATCCCGCTTCACGAGTACGACGTCATCGTGATCGGCGCCGGCGGTGCCGGGATGCGGGCTGCCGTCGAGGCGATCGACAAGGGCTGCACGACCGCGCTCATCTGCAAGTCGCTCCTCGGCAAGGCGCACACGGTCATGGCCGAAGGGGGCGTGGCGGCCGCGCTCGGCAACGTCTGGCCGCAGGACAACTGGCAGGTCCACTTCCGCGACACCATGCGGGGCGGCAAGATGCTCAACAACTGGCGCATGGCACAGATCCATGCCCAGGAGGCGCCGGACCGGGTCCTCGAGCTCGAGGCATGGGGCGCCCTCTTCGACCGCACCCCGGACGGCCGCATCCTCCAGCGTGACTTCGGCGGCCACCGCTACGCCCGCCTCGCACACGTCGGCGACCGCACCGGGCTCGAGATGATTCGCACGACCCAGCAGCGCGCCGTCGCTCTCGGCGTCGACGTGTACATGGAGTGCAAGATCGTCCGCCTCCTCAAGAACGCCGACGGGGCGGTGAACGGCGCCGTCGGGTTCTGGCGCGAGAGCGGCGACTTCGTGGCCTTCTCGGCCAAGTCCGTCGTGCTTGCCACCGGCGGCGTCGGCAAGACGTGGAAGTTCACCTCCAATTCGTGGGAGTGCACCGGCGACGGGCAGGCTCTCGCCCTCTGGGCTGGTGCCGACGCCATCGAGATGGAGTGCGTGCAGTTCCACCCGACCGGCATGGTCTGGCCGATGTCGGCACGCGGGCTCCTCGTGACCGAGGGCGTGCGCGGCGACGGCGGCGTGCTCAAGAACTCGAACGGCGAGCGCTTCATGTTCGACTACATCTCGCCCTACTTCGCTGCCGAGACGGCGGACACGATCGACGAGGCCGACCACTGGTACGACGACAAGGTCAACTACCGCCGGCCGCCCGAGCTCCTGCCGCGTGACGAGGTGGCACGAGCCATCAACTCCGAGGTGAAGGCAGGACGCGGAAGCCCTCACGGCGGTGTCTTCCTCGACATCGCCTCGAGGCGTTCAGCCGACTTCATCAAGCGCCGGCTCCCGTCCATGTACCACCAGTTCAAGCAGCTGGCGGACGTCGACATCACTACCGACCCGATGGAGATCGGCCCGACCTGCCACTACATCATGGGTGGCGTGCGAGTGGACGCCGACACGGAGCAGACCGCCGTTCCCGGCCTGTTCGCGGCGGGCGAGGTGGCGGGCGGCATGCACGGCGCCAACCGCCTCGGCGGCAACTCCCTCTCCGACCTCCTCGTGTTCGGCCGGCGGGCTGGTCTCGCCGCAGCCGAACGGGCAAAGGGGACGCCTGTCGACACCTCCCTCGAGGCAGGGCAGGTGAACGAGGTGGTGACCCACGCGTTGTCGTTCCTCGAGCGAGACGGCGGTGGTACTCAGCCTTACGACCTCCACCACGACCTGCAGGAGACGATGCAGGCCCTCGTCGGCATCATCCGCACCGAATCGGAGCTGCTCGAGGCGAAGGAGAAGCTCGTCGAGCTCGGAGAGCGCGCGAAGAAGGCGTCGGCGCCGGGCAGCAGGCGGTTCAATCCCGGCTGGCACATGGCGCTCGACCTTGAGTCGATGCTGACCGTCGCCAACTGCACGACCATCGCAGCACTGGCGCGCAAGGAGAGTCGTGGCGGGCACACACGTGAGGACTACCCGAACCCAGACCCCGAGCTCGAGAAGGTCAACTACGTCTGCCGCTATCGCGACGGCGAGTACACCGTGACGCCGGAGGCAAAGCCCGAGATGCCGAGCGAGCTCCGACAGCTGTTCGAGGAGGAGGAGGCGAGCGGCGGCGAAGCGGTCGCCGCTACGAAGGAGGGCGACAACTGATGGCGGTCGGCACGTCCCAGACCGAAGGGCCTTCAGGAGCCCCGTCTCCCGCCTCCGCAGGCGAGCACGGCACGGCGAGCGGCGAGACGCTGCACATGCAGCTGTGGCGCGGCGACAAGGACGGCGGGCAGTTCGTCGAGTACCAGGTCCCGGCACAAGAGGGCGAGGTCGTGCTTGACGTCGTCCACCGGATCCAGGCGAGCCACGCGCCGGACCTCGCCGTGCGCTGGAACTGCAAGGCGGGCAAGTGCGGGTCCTGCTCGGCCGAGATCAACGGCGTCCCGGCGCTCATGTGCATGACGCGGATGTCGACCCTCGACACGGCCTCGCCGATCACCGTGTCGCCCATGCGGACGTTCCCCGTCCTGCGGGACCTCGTGACTGACGTCTCGTTCAACTTCGAGGTGGCGAAGCTGATCCCGTCGTTCACGCCTGCACCCCCGCCTCCGGGTGGCTACCGCATGCAGCAGGTGGACGTGGAGCGCGGGCAGGAATTCCGCAAGTGCATCGAGTGCTTCTTGTGCCAGAACGTGTGCCACGTCATCCGTGACCACGAGGAGAATAAGGCGCACTACGCCGGGCCGCGCTTCTTCGTGCGGCTGGCGGAGCTCGAGATGCACCCGCTCGACACGCTGGACCGGCGGGCGTACGTGCGTGAGCGGATGGGCGTCGGTTACTGCAACATCACGAAGTGCTGCACCGAGGTCTGCCCCGAGGGCATCCACATCACCGACAACGCGATCATCCCCCTGAAAGAGCGCGTGGTGGACAGCCGCTACGACCCGGTGGCGTGGCTCGGACGGAAGATCCTGCGCAGGCCCGCCCCGATGACAGCCGCCGAGGCGGCCGCGCACACGAGTGCTGCCACGCGAGGCGTGTCGGACGCTGCTCGTTGAGCCGTTGTCCGGTACCTCGCTGAGTCGGTGAGCCTCGTCTTCGGTTCCGCGCAGTGGCTTGCCGCCCTCGGTGAGGTGCTCGCCAGCGCGCCGGTGCTGTCAGGCGAGGGCCAAATCCGGCTCGGGCAGCTGGTCGTCGGCGAGGACGGTTCGACTCGGGTCGCCTACACGGTCGAGCTCGTCGCCGGTGAGCGGCCGAGGCTGCTCGGCGCCGGTGTGGACGAGGCCGAGGTGACGCTCGTCGAGTCCGAGGCTGCAGCCCGTTCGCTCGTCGAAGGGGCGTCGACAGCCGGCGCGCTCCTCGAGGCAGGCCAGATCAAGGTGCGGGGCGACGCGAACGCCCTCATCCGCGCGGCCGGGCTGCTCGAGCAGGTTGCGAAGGTGTCGGGGGGTCTCGTGGAGCGGATGACGCCGCCGCAGAAGGGACTGCCGTGAAAGCTCCATGCCCGTCACGCGACTGTCATATTTCGCAGCCGATCCTTCACGCCGGCCGTTGGTAACGTCGCGTCATCTCGACTTCCAACCGAAGGAGCGGCTGATGACCCTCACCGGAGTGATCGACGACCACGTTCTCCAGCACTACCGGGAGCTGCTCGATCAGGAAGATGCTGCATTCGACGAGCTCGAGCACGCATACGAGGACGGAGATCGCGATCACTTCGAGGCGGACCTCACCCACTGGGAGGCCTGCGCCCAGAAACGACTGGCCTACCTGAGGCGGTTGGGTGTCGAGCTCGAGCTCGAGCCGGTCTGAGCCACCCTCCGCGAGCGACTCAGCCGAGCAGCTCCTCGACGTCGTGTCGCTCCTCTAGCAACTCCTCGGTGGTGAGGCGGATCCGCTCCCGGGCGAACTCGGAGTGCTCGAGATTCTCGACGACGCTCCAGCCGCCCTTGCCGTCCGAACGGATCGGGTAGCCGAACTGCAGTCCTTCGGGAACGCCGTACTCGCCACTCGAGGGAACGGCGAGCGAAGTCCAGTCGCCCTCTGATGTCGCGGTGTGGATCGACACGATCGAGTCGATGGCGGCATTGGCTGCCGAGGCTGCAGACGAGGCGCCGCGGGCGTCGATGATGGCGGCGCCCCGTCGCTGCACGGTCGTGAGGAACTCTCCTTGCAGCCAGCTCTCGTCACCGATCACGCCCGGGGCCTGTGATCCGCCGATGCGGGCGTTCTCGAAGTCGGGAAACTGCGTCGACGAGTGGTTGCCCCAGATCGCCACGTTGCTCACATCTCGAACCGGCACGCCGGCCTTCGCCGCGAGCTGCGACTTCGCCCGGTTCTCGTCGAGGCGCGTCATGGAGAACCACCGCTCGGCTGGTACCTCCGGGGCGTTCGTCCGGGCGATCAGGCAGTTCGTGTTGCAGGGGTTGCCGACGACGAGCACCCGCACGTCGGAGGCGGCGTTCTCGGCTATCGCCCGGCCCTGCGGCTTGAAGATGCCTCCGTTGATCCCGAGCAGGTCCTTGCGCTCCATACCCGCCTTGCGCGGTACGGACCCCACGAGCAGAGCCCACGAAGCCCCGTCGAACGCCGTCTTCAAGTCGCTCGTCGTGACCACGCCCGCCAGCAACGGGAAAGCGCAATCGTCGAGCTCCATGACAACGCCCTCGAGTGCCTTCATCGCCGGCTCGATCTCGAGCAGCCGCAGCACGATCGGCTGGTCCTTCCCGAGCATGGCGCCGGACGCGATCCGGAACAGGAGTGAGTACCCGATCTGCCCCGCAGCGCCGGTCACGGTCACGTGCACCGGTGCGCGGTTCTGAGCTTGAGAGGAGTCGGTCACCAACCGAGGAGGTTACCGGTGTCAGCTGGCCGGGGCGAAACCGCCGGTGGTCAGAGGCGCTCGACGATCGCCTGTGCGAACTCCGAGGTGCGCACCTGCGTCGCTCCCTCCATGAGGCGCGCGAAGTCGTAGGTGACGACCTTGTCGGCGATCGTCTGCTCGAGCGCGCGGACGATGTCGTCGGCAGCGTCCTGCCAGCCGATGTGCTCGTACATGAGGACGCCGGAGAGCAGCACCGAGCCCGGGTTCACCTTGTCCTGCCCGGCGTACTTCGGCGCCGTCCCGTGCGTGGCCTCGAAGACGCCGTGCCCGGTGACGTAGTTGATGTTGCCACCTGGCGCGATGCCGATGCCGCCGACCTGCGCCGCCAAGGCGTCCGACAGGTAGTCGCCGTTGAGGTTCGTCGTGGCGATGACGTCGAACTCGTCCGGGCGCGTGAGCACCTGTTGCAGCGTGATGTCGGCGATGGCGTCCTTCACGAGGATCTTGTCGCCCGGGTCACCGCCGCAGTCGTCCCAACCGACGGCGACGTCGGGGAACTCCTCCCGCGTGAGCTCGTAACCCCAGCTGCGAAACGCCCCCTCCGTGAACTTCTGGATGTTCCCCTTGTGCACGAGGGTGACGGACTTGCGGCCCCGGCGGGCGGCGTACTCGATGGCGGCCCGGATGAGGCGCTTCGACCCCGTCTCGGAGACGGGCTTGATCCCGACCCCGGAGTCCGGCCGGATGTCCCAGCCGTACGTGGCACGGAGGAACTCGATGAGCCGCTTGGCGTCCTCCGTGCCCTCCTGCACCTCGAGGCCGGCGTAGACGTCCTCGGTGTTCTCCCGGAAGATCACCATGTCGACCTTCTCAGGGTGGCGGACCGGAGAGGGCACGCCCTGGAACCACCGGACGGGCCGGAGGCAGACATAGAGGTCGAGGAGCTGCCGCAGCGCGACGTTCAGGGAACGGATCCCGCCTCCGATCGGCGTGGTAAGCGGGCCCTTGATGCCGATCAGGTGGTCGCGGAAGGCCTCCACGGTCGCGTCGGGCAACCACTCGCCGGTCTCCTTGAACGCCTTCTCCCCCGCCAGCACCTCCTTCCATGCGACGGTGTGACCGTGCTTCGAGGCGGCGGCGTCGAGCACCAGCTTGGCGGCTGGCCAGATGTCCACTCCCGTTCCGTCACCCTCGATGAAAGGGATGATCGGCTCGTCGGGGACGTTCAGGGAACCATCGGGCGACATCGTGATCTTCTCGGCCATGGCGCCGATGCTACCGACGCCACGACGGTCTGCATCTGGCCGCCGGCAGGGACCCTGGCATGATGCCCGCATGGACCAGCTCGAAGGAAAGACCGCAGTCGTCACCGGTGGTGCGAGCGGGATCGGTCTCGCCCTCGCCCATGTCTTCGCCGCCGAGGGGATGCGGGTCGTCATCGCCGACATCGAGGAGGGCGCGCTGACCGGTGCACGCGACGAGGTGGCGAAGTCGGCCCGGAAGGCGGCTGACGTGCACACCGTCGTCTGCGACGTCCGTGATGCCGCCGCCGTCGACCGCCTCCGTGACGAGACGGTGGGCACGTTCGGCACCGTTCATGTCGTCTGCAACAACGCCGGAGTCAGGGGCGGGGGCGAGAGCTGGGTCGTGCCGCTCTCCACATGGCGCTGGGTGCTCGACGTCAACCTCATGGGCGTCATACACGGCATCCACTCATTCGTCCCGCTGCTCGTCGAGCAGGGCGAGGGCCACATCGTCAACACGGCCTCGGCGGCGGGTCTGCTCACCATGCCGTACATGGGTCCCTATGCCGCGTCCAAGCACGCCGTCGTCGCCATCACCGAGGGCCTCCACATGGAGCTCGAGATCGCGGGCGGGAAGGTCGGTGCCTCGGTGCTCTGCCCGATGTGGGTCCGCACGCGCATCCACGAGAGCGAACGCAACGCCCCCGCCGAGGTCCTCGCCGCCGCGTCATCGGTGTTCTCCTCACAGGTCACCTCCGCCGACGCCGATGCCGGCAGAGGTGACCCTTCTGCGAGCATGCGGGATCTCGTCTCGAGCCTCGTGCTCGGCGGTACGGAGCCCTCCGTCGTGGCGGGGATGGTGGTGGGGGCGGTGAAGGAGCGCCGTTTCTATGTGCTTCCGCACGACGACGTGAAGACCGGCGTCCTCGAGCGCGCCAGGCGCATCGCCGCAGACGAGCAGCCGCAGCTCACCTTCGGCGCCTGACTCAGCGCGCGAGCGCCACCCGCCGCTCCGCAGCCGACACGGCGTTCGACAGCAGCATGGCCCGAGTCATGGGTCCGACGCCACCGATGCGAGGCGTGATCCAGCCGGCCGCCTCGGCGACGTCCTCGGCGACGTCGGAGAGGAGCCGGCGGCCCTCGAAGGAGGTCCCGGCACCCACGACAGCCGCCCCCGGCTTGACCATGTCTGCCGTCACGAGCCCGGCCCGCCCGGCGGCTGCGACGACGACGTCCGCCCGGCGAACGTGCCCGGCGAGGTCGTCGCGAGGCACGCCGGTGTGCACGACCGTCACCGCCGCGTTGCATCCAGGTCGCTTCATCGTGAGGAGGAGGGAGAGCGGGCGGCCGATCGTGAGCCCCCGCCCGATGATGACGACGTGGCGGCCTTCCACAGGGACGCCGTAGAACGACAGCATCTCGACGATCCCGAGCGGGGTGCACGGGAGCGGGCCGTCGGCGCCCATCACGAGCCGCCCGAGGTTCACCGGGTGAAGGCCGTCGGCGTCCTTCGCGGGGTCGACCGCGAGCAGCGCCGCCTCCTCGTCGAGATCGCCCGGCAGCGGCAGCTGGACGAGATAGGCGTCCACCCGCTCGTCCTCGTTGAAGCGCCGGATCACCCCGAGCAGCTCCTCCTGCGACACGTCGGCAGGAAGGTGCTCGTGCACCGAGAGGATCCCCACCTTGGCGCAGTCCTCGCGCTTCATCTCGACATAGCGCACGCTCGAGGGGTCATCGCCTGTGAGGACGGTCCCGAGGCCCGGGGTGTGGCCGGCTGCCGCGAGGCGCGCCACACGCTGCCGCAAGTCCTCGAAGATCCGCCCGGCGAGGGCAGCCCCGTCAAGCAGTCGTGCCGTCACCGCGCCGTCCTCCCTCGCTGCCTCGCTCCCTCGATCATCAGTGCCGGAAGTGCCGCTCGCCCGTCAGGACCATAGCTACGCCCGATTCGTCGGCCGCCGCGACGACCTCGTCGTCGCGAAGCGAGCCGCCCGGCTGCACGACCACCGACACGCCCGAGTCGGCGACGGCGTCCAACCCGTCCCGAAACGGGAAGAAGGCATCGCTCGCCCCCGCTCCCCCCTCCGCCCTTCCCGCTGCCTTGCGCAACGCCAACCCCGCGGCATCGACCCGGCTCTGCTGGCCGCAGCCGATTCCGACGACCTGACCGTCCTTCGCGAGCACGATCGCGTTCGAGCCGGTGCGAGCACAGACGAGCCAGGCGAGCTCGGCGTCTACGAGCTCTGCCTCCGTCGGCGTGCGCGAGGTGACGCATCGCCACTCGCTCCGCGGCACCCGTGGCTCGTCCGGTTCCTGGACGAGGTAGCCGCCGTCGATCTGGCGGACGCCGAGCGCCGACGGGCCCGGCGGAGGGGCGGTGAGGGTGCGCATGTTCTTCCGTCTCGCCGAGAGGAGCTCGAGGGCGTCGTCGTCATACCCGGCCGCCACGAGCACGTCAGCGAGCGGGTTGGCCACGATCTGCTCCGCGAGGGCGAGGTCCACCCGGCCCGTCAGCGCGACGATCCCGCCGAAGGCCGAGAGCGGGTCGCCGTCGAAGGCCCGCTGGTACGCCCTGGCGAGCTCGCCGGTGGCTTCGATCGCAGCGCCGCAAGGATTG
Organism: Actinomycetes bacterium; assembly: GCA_021785095.1. Next base: position 8,042 of record JAJYGM010000779.1, on the reverse strand, counting down.
GCGTGCTTCACGATGACGGCGGCGACCGCGGCTCCGAGCCTCGCGCGCAGCTCGTGCGCGAGCCGCCAGGCGGCGTCGGCGTCGAACAGGTTGAGATAGGAGAGCTCCCTGCCACCGTGCTGGACGGCCTGTTCCCACCAGCCCTTCGGGGCGTCCGGGCCGACGAGGCCCGGGCCGGCGACCGTCCGGTACAAGGCGCCTCTCTGATGGGGGTTCTCCCCGTAGCGGAGCTCCTCGGACCGCGCGAGGGCGAGGTGGATGGTCGGCGGCAACGGGTCCTCGGGCTGGAGGAGGTCGGCATCGAACCAGTTCACGATGGCGGCGTCGTAAGCCGCTACGTGAGCGAAACCAGCGCGGGCGAGGCGACGCCGGGTCGCGAGGGTGACCTCCCCTTCGCGCCGCAGCTCGTCGAGCACAGGGCCGTAGTCGGACGGGTCCACCACGATCGTCACGCGGTCGTGGTTCTTCGCCGCCGCCCGCACCATCGTCGGACCGCCGATGTCGATCAGCTCGACCGACGGCTCCGAGGAGAACGGGTACAGGTTCGCGACGACGAGGTCGATCGGGGTGATGCCGTTCTGCTCGAGGTCGGCCCGGTGCTGGTCCTGCGTCAGGTCGGCCAGGATGCCGCCGTGGATGCGTGGGTGCAATGTCTTCACCCGGCCACCGAGCATCTCCGGCGAGCCCGTCACCGTCTCCACGGTCAGGTGCTCGATGCCGGCGTCGGCGAGCGCTCGGGCGGTGTTGCCGCTCGCGACGAGCTCCCACCCGAGGGCGGACAGGCCGGCGGCGAGCGCCGGGAGGCCGGTCTTGTCGTACACCGAGATCAGCGCTCTCATGCGGTGCCCCTTTTGCTCCTCGTGTCCCTCGCCCGGCTCATGTCATCGATCATCGACCACAGAGCGGCAGGGTAGATCCTCCGCTCGACCTGCTTGATGCGCTCGTGCAGGGCCGCCGGAGTGTCACCGGGCAGCACGGGCACCCGCTCCTGGGCGAGGATCGGCCCCTCGTCGACCTCGAGCGTCGCGAGGTGGACCGTGCAGCCGGTCTCGGGCACTCCCGCCTCGAGCGCCGCCTCCACGGCGTGCCATCCCCTGAACGCCGGCAGCAGGGCCGGATGGGTGTTCACGACTCGGTCGGGAAAGGCCTTTTGCACGGCTGCCCCGAGGACGGTGCCGTAGCCGGCCATGGCGACGAGGTCGATCTCGTCTGCCTGCAGCCGCCTCACGACCTCGCGGGTGTAGGCGTCCCGGTCGAAGTCCGGCCCGTACGAGGTCCGGATCACGCGCGCCACGGCTATCCGGGCCCTGCTCGCCACGTCCTCTGCCCGGCATGGCCGGTCGACGAGCAGGAGCCGGACCGGGAGCCCCGCCGCGATCAAGGCCTCGAGGATGGAGCCGGTCCCCGAAGCGAGCACGGCCAGCCTGACGCCACGTGCGTCGGATGCGCCGTTGTCACGGTTCACAGCCGGAACGTAGCAGCGGCGACCACCACGCTGAGCAGTTGTGTCGTCACGCAGGGTGCCGGAAAGCGAGACCGGCACCGACTATCATCCCTTGCTCCGCCCTACCTCCGAGGGCGGCCGGATGGTAGGAGAAGGCACTGAGCGACGTTCCCCAGGGTGATGGCTGGTGGATTGCGTCGGATGGGAAGTGGTATCCGCCGCATCTGCATCCGGACCCGCCGGCAAGTGAGGATCCCGGTTCCGATGCCGCGACGCCGGGAGCGCCGCTGCAACCCGAAGGCGACCCTGCGGCGGCGGCGGATCCCTCGGGACCGGGTCCAGCTTCAGCCGCCCGCCAGGACCTCCTCACCGAGCAGCAGCACGAGATCCTCCGCTTCATCGAGGAAGACCCGACAGCGGCGGACTGGCGCCCTCCACGAGCAGAGTCGGAGGCCGGCCACTGGTTCGGAGGGCTCGGGGCTCCGCTCGTTACTCCCCCATCGCCCATGCGGCGCACCGAGCCGGAGGACTTCTTCTCGCGCCGCCGGGCTCCACGGAGCGCGTCGGCGCCGAAGGAGACCGGCTATGCCACCACGAGCCTGAGCCAAGGCGCCACCAAGAAACGATCAGGCGGTGGTGGTGTCTTCGGCTGGCTCCGGCGCCTGTTCTCCGAAGGCTGAAGCTGTCGCTTCTCGCCTAGCGGTACCGATAGATCGGGAAGCGCTCGAGCAGTGCCTGCACGCGGCGGGCGAGGGCCTTTTCGGATGCCGCTCCCGCCGAGTCGAACGAGCCGTCCAGCACGTCGGCGAGGATGTCCCCGACCTCGCTGAAGTCCGCCGCGTCGAGTCCTCTCGTCGCCAACGCGGCCGCACCGAAGCGCAGTCCTGAGCCCGCCGGCGCCTCCGCCACGTCATAGGCGATCCTCATCGCGTTGGCGGAGATCCCGACCCGGTTGAGCCGGGCCCACACGTCGCCCGCCAGGCGTCCGGACGGCCCGAGGTCGACCGTCAGCTGATGCACGTCGGTCCCGGCCGTGACGACCGGCGACGCGGTACGCCCCTCGGCCTCGACGAGGACCGCTGCGATGGCCCGGGCGCCTTCGACGGTCCGGGCGATCCGCTCACGGAACGCGTCCGATGCCGCGAGCAGGAACGTCACCGCCTTCGCGGCGATCACGTGCGGCAAGGGGCAGCCCTGAGTTCCAGGGAAGACGGCTGCGTCCACGCGCTCGGCCAGGTCCTCGCGACAGATGATCGTCCCACCCCGCGCACCACCGAGCGTCTTGTGCACCGTCATCGTGCAGGCGTCCGCGTAGGGCACCGGATCGGGGTGCTCGCCGGCCGCCACGAGACCAGCGAAATGAGCCATGTCGACCACGAGGTACGACCCGACGGAGTCGCAGATCTGGCGGAAGAGCCGGAAGTCGAGCCAGCGCGAGTAGCACGACCATCCTGCGAACACGACCTTCGGTCGCAGCTGCTCGACCAGTGAGGCCACCTGGTCCATGTCGACGAGGCGATCGTCACGGCGCACCCCGTACGAAGCGGTCCGATAGTGCCGCCCGGCGAAGGTGCCCGACAGGTACTGCGTCGGGTGACCTCCGTGCTCGAAGTCCCAGCCGAGCACCGTGCCGCCGGGCTCGCAGAGCGCGTCCAGCACGGCCATGTTGGCGCTCGAGCCCGAGTAGGGCTGGACATTCGCGTGCTCGGCGCCGAAGAGCGACTTTGCCCGTTCGATGGCAAGCGTCTCGACCCCGTCCACCCACTCGCACAGGTCGTAGTGCCGGTCCCCGGGATAGCCGTCGGCGTACTTCGCCGTGAGCACCGAGCCCTGCGCGTCGAGCACCGCCCGCGGCGGGACGTTCTCGGACGCTACGAGATCAAGGGTGCCGAGCTGGCGGCGCCGCTCGCCTTCGACGAGCTCTGCCAGCTCCGGATCCACCTCGGCCAACGAGGCGTCGAGCATGGGCTCGCTCACGAGACGCTCCGGACCGGCGGGAGGACCCGATCGCGAGGCGCCCGCATCCGACACGTGACGGTGACGGCCCTCAACCGAGCGATCGCACGACCTCGACCATCAGCTCGCCTGCTTCGGTCGGGTTCTTCGCCACCGTCACGCCGGCACTCGCGAGGGCCTCCATCTTCGCCTGCGCCGTGCCCTTCGACCCGGACACGATCGCGCCGGCATGCCCCATCTTGCGACCCGGCGGGGCGGTCTGGCCGGCGATGTAGGCGACGACGGGCTTCGTCATCTTCGTCTTGATGTACTCGGCCGCCATCTCCTCGGCCTCGCCGCCGATCTCGCCGATCATCATGACGGCGCGGGTCTCAGGGTCGGCCTCGAAGGCCTCGAGCACGTCGACGAAGGTCAGGCCGGGCACCGGGTCGCCGCCGATGCCGACGCAGGTCGTCTGGCCGACTCCCTGCTGGGAGAGCTCGTGCAACGCCTGGTAGGTGAGCGTGCCGGATCTGCTGACGATCCCGACCGGACCGCCCGGGAGCGCGATGTCTCCCGAGGTGATGCCGATGTTGCACTTGCCCGGCGAGATGATCCCCGGGCAGTTCGGCCCGAGAAGGCGCGTGTTCGGGAAGTCCCGGCGCAGGCGGGCAGAGACGTAGGCCTCGTCCTTGGCCGGGATGTGCTCGGTGATGCAGACGATGAACGGCACGCCGGCCTCGGCCGCCTGGAGGATCGCGTCGGGGGCGGCCCGCGGCGGCACGGCGACGAACGTCGCGTCCACTCCGTGCGCCTCGATCGCCTCGGCCACGCTGTCGTAGACGGGGACGCCCTCGACGTCGGTGCCCCCCTTGCCGGGAGTCACGCCGGCGACGATCTTCGTGCCGTAGGCCCTGTTGCGCAGGCCGTGGAACCGGCCCTGGCTACCGGTGAGGCCCTGGACCGCGACCCTCGTGCTCTCGTCGACGAAGATGCTCACGACGCTGCCACCTCCACTGCTCGCCGGGCGGCCGACAGCATCGTCGCCTCGCTGATGATCTGGTCCGTCGCCCGCTCGGCGATGATCTCGCGAGCCTGCGCCGCGTTCGTGCCGTCCAGGCGGAGCACGATCGGCGACGACAGCTCGACCCGGTCGAGCGCCGCCAGGATGCCGCGGGCCACCTCGTCACAGCGGACGATGCCGCCGAAGATGTTCACGAGGATCGCTCGCACCTTCGCATCGGTGTTGATGACTTCGAGCGCGTTCGCCATGACGTCGGCATCCGCTCCGCCTCCGATGTCGAGGAAGTTGGCGGCTGCACCGCCGACCTGGTTCACGACGTCGAGCGTGCTCATCGCGAGCCCTGCGCCGTTCGCGATGATCCCGACGCTCCCGTCGAGGCCGATGTACTGAAGGCCCTTCTCTTTCGCCAGGCGCTCCCGCTCGTCGATCTCGCCGGTGCCCTCGAACTCGGACCACTCGGGGTGTCGCCAGGCGGCGTCGTCGTCGAGCGTCACCTTCGCGTCGAGGGCGTGCACACGGCCGTCAGGTGTGAGCACGAGAGGGTTGATCTCGACGAGGTCGGCGTCGCCTTCCACGTAGCAGCGGTACAGGCTGACGAGGACTTCGGCGGCTTTCTCGATCGCCTCGGCGTCGAGCCCGGCCTCGATCACGAGGCCACGAGCCTCCTCGATCGTCAGCCCGTCGAGCGGGTTGACGTGGCGCCGGGCGATCGCGCCCGGGTCCTCCTCGGCGACCTGCTCGATCTCGACGCCGCCCTTCGCCGAGACCATCGCGAGGTGGAGCTTGGCTGCCCGGTCGAGCGTGAAGCTCGCGTAGTACTCCTTCGCGATGTCGGTCGCGTGCTCGATCCAGAGGCGTCTGACGACGTGGCCCTTGATGTCGAGTCCGAGGATGTTGCCGGCGTGCAGCTCCACCTCGTCCCGGTTCGCCGCGAGCTTGACGCCGCCGGCCTTGCCACGGCCACCGACCTGCACCTGCGCTTTCACGACGACCGGGTAGCCGACGCGCTCTGCAGCCTCGACAGCCTCCTCGACCGTGTCGGCGACCGCACCGGCAGAGGTCGGGATCCCGTATCGGGCGAAGTACTGCTTGCCCTGGTATTCGAAGAGGTCCACCACTCGCCTTTCTCGATGCTCGGTGTCTTGTGTGTATGTGCGTGGAACAGGCCGGTCAGCCGGTGGTTGCCCCGAGCTCCCTTTCGTCGAGTGCTCGCTCGAGCCAGGCCGAGATCTCCGGGAGCGGTGTGCCGGGGGTGAACACCTCGGCGACCCCCGCCTGCTTCAACACGTCGATGTCCTTGTCCGGGATGATCCCGCCGCAGAGCACGAGCACGTCGTCGAGCCCTTCGGCGCGCAGGCCCTCGACCACCTTCGGGACGAGCGTCAGGTGGGCGCCGGACAGGAGGGACAGCCCGACGGCGTCGGCGTCCTCCTGCACGGCCGCCTGCACGACCTGCTCGGGCGTCTGGTGGAGGCCGGTGTAGATCACCTCGAAACCAGCATCCCGCAACGCGCGAGCGATCACCTTCGCTCCACGGTCGTGCCCGTCAAGGCCGGGCTTCGCGACGACGACTCGATAACGGCGTTCCATCCGTTGCGGGATGCTACCGACACCGCCCGGCAGGCAACGAATCCGAGACCCGCCGGCAACGATCTCGCGACCATCCCGGCCTCGCCCCGCCGGTCTGGCTACGATCGCCCGAAATGCGGCGCACCGTCAGTTCGGGGGCATGGTGGCTGAATCCCAACGCAGCTGCCGTTGCTTCGTTGGTTCCCGCCATCGTGGCGGTCTTCGTCTGCGCGCACCAGCTCACGTTGCACGGAGTGCTCCACGGCATCGTGATCGGCAACGAGAGCCAGAACCTCCCGTCGTCGATCGCCCTCACGAACGGTGCCTTCCCCTACTCGAACTTCCCGCTCGCCCAGCCGCCCGGGATGCTGGTCGCCATGCTGCCCTTCGCGGGGCTCTCGCACGGCATCACCCAGAGCCTCGCGATGTCGCTCGCCCGTGTGGCGACGGCGATCGTGACGGTGATCGCGGTGTACTTCACAGGGTTCGCGGCTCGTTTCTACGGGGTTCCGGCATCGCTGCTCGCAGGAGTCTTCGCCGCCACCTACCCCTTCGAGCTCTTCTCCACGGCCGGGGTGACAGTCGGGCCCTACGTGCTGATGTTCACCATGGTCGGCATCGCCTTCGCCTTCAAAGAAGGCCGGCTCGTCGAGGGCTGGCGGCTCTTCGTCGCCGCGCTGTTCATCGGCTTCGCCTGCACGATCAAGCCGTGGGCGTTCATCCCGGCGGTTCTCCTCGTCGGCTGCGCGCTCGCAGCATGGAACGCCAAGCGCTCCCACCTGTTGCCCACCATCACCGGCCTCGGCGTCGGCATCGTGGTCCCGTGCATCCTCTTCCTGCTCGCCGCCCCGAGCCGTTTCTGGCACGACGTCGTCGTGACCGAGCTCCCGGGCAACGGAACGATGGCGACAGGTCAGAAGCTCGCCACGATCCTCGGTCTCGGCGGCGCGGCCGGCTACACGCATGCGGGTGGGCTCGCGACCGGCGTCGCCGTCGTCATCATCGCCGTCGTGCTCATCGTCGCCTTCTTCGGCCTCACCACGTCCACGACGTACGACTGGTTCGTCACGCTCGCCTGCGTCGGCGTCATCGCCGGCGCCTTCCTGCCGGGCTCCATGTCGCTCCAGTACGGGGAGTTCGCCCTGCCCCTCATCGCCGTCGGCGTTGCCGTCACCGCGAGCCGCATGGTGACGGCGCTCGCGACGGGCGGGCGCAGGTCGTCCGATCTCCCCGCACAGCTGGCCATGGCGGCGGCGGTCATCCTCGTCGGGTGCGCTGCCGTGATCGTCGCTGTCGCCGCGCCCGCAGACGGCAGCTACGGGGCGACCTACGCCAACAAGCACGCCATCATCGACACCGGGGCCGTGACGCATCGGATCGCGGCGGGCAAGTGCACCATCTCGAACAACGCGATGATGCTCCTGGCGTCGAACCGCTTCTACGAGGACGGTGCCTCGTGCCCGGTCACGGCGGACCCGGAGGGCCTCATCGCCATCAACCGTGGCCACGGCGGGCGCGCAGCGACCGTCAGCCAATGGATCAGCTGGGCGGCCGACGCGCGCTATGTCGTGCTCGTGCGGCCCACCGGCAACGTCCCGCTCGAGGGACGCCTCAACCGCTATCTCCGGCAGAACTTCGGCACCCAGGTGTCGCAGGCGGGGTTCCTCGTCGCGGCACGGCCTTTCGCCTGAGCCGTACAGCACTTGCCGAGCGCCGCCCTCGACGGTGATTACGTCGTAGACGCGAACTTCATCAATTCGGTTGAATTTACCCCGAGCCGGCGCAATAATTCGGGCACCCCGACCGGGAAGGGGAAGTCATGGGTGCGAGTCATCGTTCGCGCCGGCGGGCGATCGCCGGCGCTGGACTGGCAGCAACGGCTCTGGCTGGCGGCATCGGCGTCTCCGGTGCGGCGGGAAGCCTCCTGTCGACTACGGGACCATCGAAGCTCTACGCGTGCTATTCGGACAAGACGGGCGAGATGTTCCGGGTGAAGGCGACAGCTACCTGCCCAAAGGGGGAGACGAAGATCTCCTGGAACATCGTCGGGCCGCAGGGGGCCAGGGGTCC
>JAJYGM010000086.1 GCA_021785095.1 Actinomycetes bacterium | reverse complement strand
CACGCGCGGTCGTACGGCGTTCGGGCTACATGTGCAACGAGATCTTTCCAGCGGCGAACGTCACTCGTGGTGTCGCGCACCGCGCGGGTCGCGACGACACCCACGGTGGGGCGCCCGGGCACTACGACCACGGCGGGCACTTCGCCGAACAACCCGGCGCGACGAGAAGCAGACGACCGAGTCCGCCGAGAGGCGGGCACCGGGGTGCTCTCCTCGAGCGAGACCGGCGCCCGTCTGCCTGCGTCAGCCCCGAAGCGCCTGAAAGCCGCTCGCCAACGCGAGACCGAGCAGCACGACCCCGACCACCCGGCGCGCAACGCGAGCCGGCACCAGCCGCTCGATCACGCTGCCTGCCCCCACAGCGAGTCCGGAGGCGCAGACGAGCGCCAGCGCAGCCCCGATGAACACCGAGAGCGGCTCCGCGGTCCGGGCCGAGAGCTCCGCCGTGACGAACTGGGTGAGATCCCCCCACTCGGCGAGGAAGATCAGTCCGAAGGCGGTGCCCAGGGTGCGCCAGGCGCCTCGGCTGGCGGCGGTAGCCCGATCGATTTGCCTTCCCGCCTCCGACTCGGAGTCCTCCTCCCCGCGCCGACTGGTGGCGAGCGCCCAGGCCCCGCCCGCCGCGAAGGCCACCGCGACGACGACCTCGACCGCTCGTCGAGGCGCCAGCGCCACGAGCCCACCCGCGAGGACGGAGATCGCCGCCTGCACGACGAGCGCGCCGGCAGCGCCGGCCCAGACGAGGAGGGGTGACATCCGCGTGCCGAGCAGGAGGGCGGCGAGGAACGTCTTGTCCGGGAGCTCTGCGACGAAGACCAGGCCGAAGGTCGCGGCGGTGACGGCGAGGTCCACCGGATCGGTCTAGCCGCGGTGGCCGAGCGGGCCTGACTGGCCGGGCGGGCTCGAGGGGTCGTGCGGGCCCGACTGGCCGGGCGAGCCGCAGTGGCCGGGCGGGCCCGCGGGCTCGCAGGGAGCCTGCCTACCGTCCCACCGCGCAGCACCAGCTCGACGCAGACCCTGCGAGCCAGCGGAACCCGCGAGCCTGCGAAACCCGCTTGACGCGACCCACGTCCCCCACGAACATCGCCCGATGGACGCCCCCACACCCCACCCGACCTCGCCCCGCCTGGTCTCGGCGCAGGGCGTGGTGCTGCGACGCCACCGCGAGGACGATCTGGCCGCCATCGTTGCCCAGTGCCGCGACGAAGGGATGCGGCGCTGGACCATGGTCCCCTCCCCCTATCACGAAGCGGATGCGCGCTGGTTCCTCGACCACGTGTCGACCGGATGGGAGACCGGCGCGCTCGCGGCGTTTGCGATCGAGGTCGACGGCGTCTTCGCCGGGTCGGTGGACCTCCGGCTCCAGCAGGGGAGGTGGGCCGAGATCGGCTACGGGCTCGGCCCCTGGGCGCGGCATCGCGGCGTCATGACCGAGGCGGTGACGACGCTGCTCGATTGGGCCTTTCCCGCCCTCGAGCTCGCCGGGATCGAGTGGCGGGCGGTCGTCGGGAACTGGCCGTCGCGACGCGTTGCGGAGAAGTGCGGGTTTCGCGTCGAGGGGACCGTGCGTGGCCTCCTCGTCCATCGTGGCGAGCGGCTGGACGGCTGGATCGGCACGCGACTCGCCACGGACCCCGTGCCCGCCCTCGTGCCACGGGATTGACCCCGGGCCGGCCCGACGACAGCCGGTCCGACGGCAGCCGGTCCGGCCGCGCCTTCAGGAGCGGAGCCGCTCCAACGAGCCGGCCACCTGGGTCCGGCTACGCGCCGACCGGCGCGACCGGACGCTCCAGCCGCCGGCGCGCACGTCGTCCGGATCGAGGGCGGTGATCCGCCCGCCGAGCACCTCGACCCACCCTGCCCCCACACCGGGGATGCGTGGGCCGGGCAGGAGCACGCCGGACAGGTTGAGCGGGTCCGCCGCAGAGAGCACGATGCCCGCCGCCCACGGCGATCCGGGCGGCTCGACCGCCCCGGCCGGCTCGACCGCACCCGCCTTTCCCGCTGGCTCGACCGCGCCGCCGTGCCCGATTGGCGCGGCGTCGCCCCTCGCGGCCACCACGCGCAGGCGCTCGACCGCCTCGGGCAACCCGTACTGCTCCCCCGCGAGCCCCGCGACGAACCTGCCGCCGAGCACCGCACCACGCGCCTCGAGGCGGCGAAGCGCCCAGAGCACCTCGCGCCAGGGCAGTGCGAGGCGTTCGACGGCGAGGAGGTTCCAGCAGACGACGCCCCAACGGCGCAGGAGCTGGCCGGCGACGAGCTCGGCCAGCTCGTCCTGCGGGAGCGGCGCGCCCGTCGACGCTGGCCCCCCGCTGCCGTCCGCGTCGAGGTCCAGCTGCGCCCAGCGACCCTCGCCGAGTCCTCGGGTGGCGAGACCCGTCCGCCGGAGCGAGCCGAGCGGGCGCGGGGCGCCCGGTCGCCCGGGAACGCTGGACGAGCCGGCCCGGCTGGGTGTGCCGGAGGTCCGGCCGAGCGCCCGGGAAGGCGCGCCGGGCAAGCCAGCGCCCCCCTGGGCTCCGGCGAGCAGGAGACCTCGGCCACCCCGGGCGCGCCGGGCAGCGGCAACGGCGCGGCGCCCGAGGAGGGAGCGGACGGCGCCGAAGCTGTCCGCGTGGACGAGTCCCCGGGCGACGAGGTCCCAGAGGCCCTCCTCGACCTCCCAGGGGAGGCGGCCCGTGAGGCGGGGGAGGTCCGCCGCGAAGACGGCCCCCCGAGCGGCAAGGGCCTGGAGCACGTCGGCTGCGGGGCCGTGTGGCGGGAGGGCGGGGGTCGCACTGCCCCGCGCCGCCGCGGCGAGCCAGGGGAGATCCTCTCGGCAGGCGAACGAGATCGGCGTCGCCCGGGACGGGGTGGCGGCGCCGCGCTCGCGCTCCGGAACGCGCTCCGTCGCCGGCAGCGACAGGCGGGCCCACGCGAGCTCGCCGGCGAGGCAGAGCTCGTCGAGCCACTGGCGCTGGTAGCCCTCCACGCGGGCCGAGAGCAGGCCGTCCTCCCATGCTCCGGCCGCGGCCTCGAAGCCCTGGAGCTGCTCGACCGCGACGAGCAGCCCGCGCCGGCCCTGGAGGCGCGTGCCGGGGGCCACGTGCTGCCACTCGGCGAGGAAGCGCAGGAAGGCCTCGACGCTGACCGACCGCACGGCACGGCGGCGGCTGCTCCGCCCGTAGGCGTGGATGCGCGCGAGGAGATGGCGGGCGCACCACTGCTCGGGGCCGTCGTGGTCGGGATCGAAGTGCCCGCGGAGCGCGTAGCCCTCCGCCTCCGCTCGGGCGAGACCGATCGCCACCTGCTCGGGCGAGACCGCGGCGGCGACGGCGAGATCCTCCGCCGTCACGGGCCCGACGACCCCGAGCTGGCCGCGTACGAGCAGCCCCGCCACCTCGTCGGGATCCGGCCCCGCAAGCGGGTCGAGCTCGGCCGCCACCGGCGGCTCGGACTCTGCGCCCTCCCTCCGGTCGGACCCGGCCCCGGGCTCGGACCCAGCCGACTCGTGCTCGGCAAGATGGTGGTCGGGGCGGAACGTCGCGCCCGGGAGCAGCGCCTCCACGAGCGAGCGCCGCTCCGTGGCAACCCAGCGCCGCTGCCCGGCCGACTCGGCGACCGATGCGCGCCCGGTCGCGGCGAGCCGGTCGAACAAGCTCGACCACGCCCGTTCCGGTCGGAGCAGGAGCAACGAGAGGAGCAGCTCGTGCAGCTCGTCCGCACTCCGGGGCGACGGCGCGACCTCGGTGCGTACCCGGGCGATCGCCTCGGGGTCGAGCCGGGTGAGGTCGAACGCCTCCAGGGGAAGGCCTCGGCGTGTCTGGACCTGCCGGGCACGGCGCTCCTCGAGGGGCGCGTCGTCGAGGAAGGTGTAGGGCGCGCTGTTCAGGATCTCGTGCGCGAGCACCGAGGGCTCGACCGCGTCGACGAGGCGTGCCGCCACCCCACCCGCGCGCAGGCCCTCGACGAGCGTGCGCAGCCCGTCCACGTCCATCGCCTCGTGCAGGCAGTCCTCGAGCACCTGGCGCACCAGCAGGTGGTCGGGGAGCTCGATCGGCCCGGGAGGTGTGTTCTCCTGGCAGGCGGCGAGCGCCGGGAACATCGCAGCCATGAGGTCGTCCGCCTCCATCCGCTGGATCGGGAGCGGGGTCCGCTTCCCACCCCGGAACCTGAGGATCGCGAGCGCCCGCGAGAGGTCCCAGCGCCATCGGGAGGTGAACATCGGCGAGGCGAGCACCGCCTGCTCGAGCGTGGAGCGGACCGTGTCCGGATGGAGCATGCGGGGCACGGACTCGAGGGGGAAGCTGTGCTGCGGACCGAGCGAGAGGATCACCGCGTCGTCGTTGGCTGCGGCCTGGAGCTCGAAGTCGAAGGTCACGCAGAAGCGCTTGCGCAGCGCGAGGCCGAGGGCGCGGTTCACCCGCCCGCCGAAGGGCGCGTGGACCACCAGCTGCATCCCCCCCGCCTCGTCGAAGAACCGCTCGACGACGACCTCCTCGCGGGTCGGCAGCGTCCCGAGCTGGCGGAGGCCGCAAGCGAGGTACTCGACGAGCTGGCTGGCCGCCTCGGCGTCGATCCCGCAACGCTCGGCCACGCGCTCGCGCGCGGCGGTGCCGCTCGGGTCGCACCGGAGCTGTTCCGCCACGTCCGCGCGCAGCGCCGAGACCGCCTCGGACAGCTCGGTCGTGCGGCTCGGCGCCTCCCCGAGCCAGAACGGGATCGTCGGGCGCTCACCGGCTGCGTCGGAGACCCGGATCTCCCCGGCGCCCACCCGATGGATCCGCCACGCGTGCGTGCCGAGGAGGAAGACGTCCCCGGCCATCGACTCGACCGCGAAGTCCTCGTTGACGCTCCCGACGACGACGTCGTCGGGCTCGAGGACCACCCGGTAGTCTCCGACCTCGGGGATGGCACCCCCACTCGTGAGCGCGGCGAGGCGAGCACCCCTCCGCGGCCGCAGCACCCCGTTCACTTGGTCCCGATGGAGGAAGGCCATGCGCGGCCCTCGCCCGGTCGGGATCCCCTCCGAGGCCAGCTCGACCACCCGGTCGAAGTCCCCCCGCGAGCAGCGGCGGTAGGGCGCGGCCGCGGTGAAGGCGGCGAAGAGCTCCTCCTCCGTGCACTCCCCCGCTGCGGCAACCTCGGCGACGAGCTGCTGAGCGAGGATGTCGAGGGGCGCCTCGGGCATGACGATGCTGTCGAGAACGCCCTCCCGCACCGCCGCCAGGAGCGCTGCGCACTCGACGAGCTCGTCGCGAGTGGTCGGCACGAGGACCCCCTCCGGGACGCCGTCACGGCTGTGGTTGGAACGCCCGACGCGCTGGAGGAAGGTCGCGATCGCCCGGGGGGAGCCCACCTGGCAGGCCAGGTCCACCGGCCCCACGTCGATCCCGAGCTCGAGGGACGCGGTTGCCACGAGCGCAGCGAGCTCGCCGGCACGGAGTCGGTCCTCGGTCCGTTTGCGCCGCGACGCGCTGAGGCTCCCGTGATGGGCCGCGACCACCTCCGGGCCGAGCAGCTCCCCGAGGAGGTGCGCGAGGCGCTCGGCGAGGCGGCGGGTGTTCACGAAGACGAGGGTGCTGCGGTGCGCGCGGATCTCGGCCGCCAGCTGCTCGACGATCTCGCCGAGCTGCTCCTGGGAGAGGACCGCAGCGAGCTCTTCGCTCGGGAGAGCCAGGCGGACCCGCACCTCCCGGAGGTGCCCACAGTCCACCGCCTCGACCGGACGGCCGGCACCGGCCAAGAGGGCCGCCGTCGCCTCGATCGGCCGCTGCGTCGCCGAGAGCCCGATGCGCTGGGGGTGGGTGGCCGCGGCGCGCTCGAGGCGCTCCAGGCTGAGTGCGAGGTGCGAACCCCGCTTGTCCCGCGCGAGCGCGTGGATCTCGTCCACGATCACCGTCCGCACCCCGGCGAGGGTCTCGCGGCTGCGCGC
>JAJYGM010000392.1 GCA_021785095.1 Actinomycetes bacterium | reverse complement strand
AGCAACCACTTCCAGGTCGTGTCGCGGTCGCTCGTCGTCTCGGCCACGAGGACCCAGGCCGGCGCCAGCCGAGGGTCGTGGGCGAGCAGGTCGCGGAGCATGCGGGGCAAGGACGTCAACTCGGACGGATCGGCGTGGAGACGGTAGAGGCCGTCCCACACCTGGTCGACCCGGTACGCGGGCTCACCGGCCAGGATCGCGGCGAGCTCCTCACGGCTCAGATCGAAGCGGCTCACCGTGTCTCGACCTCGGTGCCGGCGACCGTCGCGACGCCGGCGCCCGTCGCAACGCCAGTGGCCGGAGCGACGTCGCCGGTGTAGGCACGGTCGACGTGGTCGTCGTGGAAGCCGAGAGCCCGGTAGAGGCCGCGGGCTTCCTCGTTGTCCCGATCGACGTACAGCATCGCCTTCGTCAGGCCGAGCGACGACAGGTGCTCGAGGCCGGCGAGGACGAGCTCTTTGCCGAGACCCCGCCCCTGGAAGTCTGGGTTCACGGCGATCACGTAGATCTCGCCCACCTCTCCCGGCTCGTGCTCGTCCTCCTGCACCTTCGTCCAACAAAAAGCCGCGAGCGCGCTGCCGACCTCGTACAGCAGGAAGCCCGCCGGATCGAACCACGGCTGTGCTTCCCGTTGTGCGAGGTCCCGGCGGGTCCACGAACCCTGCTCGGGGTGGCCGTGGAAGGCGCGGTTGTTCACGTCGAGCCATGCTTCCTCGTCCTCGCCGGGGCGAAACGCCCGCGTCTTCACCGTCGACCGGTGCTCGCTCACGGGAAGCGCCCTGCGCATCTGGTACAGATCGCGACCGCGCTGCAACCCGGTGCTTTCGGCGACCGCGTCGTCGTCCGCGTCCGGCTTCGGGACCCAGAGGTGGACGTGCCCACCTCCCTGCGTCGACACCTCGTCGAGGGCCGCCGCGACGAGATCGGTGCGCAGCTGGGGCTCGGCGCGCCAATCCGGGTGGACGACGTACTCGAGCGCCCAGTCATGACCGCGGCTGAGCTGGGCGTACCCGATCACGCGGCGGCGCCCAGCCGCCTCCCGCGCGACGAATCCGGCGAAGCCCTGCCTCCCGCCTTGCACGAGGTCCAGCCACTTGTGCTCGCCGAGCGCCCGGTGCCCGTCGGCATGCGAGGCAGCCTCGACGAGCCGGGAGAGCTCGGCGATGTCGGCCTCGCCCATCCGGCGCTTGACCTCGACTTCGTGCACGGTGCGAGGGTACTGGCCGGCGCGCAGGCGGCCGCCTTGCAGGCTGCGACGGCTCTGTACGCTGCGAATCGATGCCGAGGGAGTCGCGGGCTGCACGGACGACGCGCGCCCGCGAGATCTCGCGGCTGCTGGCGGCCGAGTACCCGGGCAGCGCCCGGAAGCTGTGCGCGTTGCAGCACCAGGGACCATTCCAGCTCCTCGTGGCGACGATCCTCTCGGCCCAGTGCACCGACGAGCGCGTGAACATGGTCACACCTGGGCTCTTCGCCCGCTTCCCGGACGCCGCTTCGCTCGCCGCCGCGCCGCAGGCGGAGCTCGAGGAGATGATCAGGTCGACGGGCTTCTTCCGATCGAAGTCGGCCAGCCTGATCGGTGCCGCGGCCGCGCTGGCGGAACGGCACCCGAGGAAGTTCCCGAGGTCGATGGAGGAGCTGACGTCACTCCCGGGCGTCGGCCGCAAGACTGCGAACGTCGTCAGGTCCGTGGCGCTCGGTCTTCCCGGCCTCCCGGTCGACACCCACGTGACGCGGCTGTCGCGTCGTCTCGGGCTCACGCGCGAGACCGACCCGGTCAAGATCGAGTCGGACCTGTGCGCCATGCTGCCGGAGGGCGAGTGGGGGTCCCTCAGCCTGCGTCTCATCCTCCACGGGAGGCGTGTGTGCCTAGCGCGCAAGCCGAGGTGCGGGGAGTGCCTGCTGGCCGGACTCTGCCCCTCCGCCGGCACCGCCGCGCGGTGACAGGACGATCGCCCCGCGCTATTGTCTATACCGGAACCGGTTCCCGCCACCTGGTTCCAATGAGCGGAGTTTCGGGATCCGCCGCCCGACCCGCTCCGCGACGGCGCCCTTCGGGGCGCCGTCGGCGCGTCAGGCTTCGGTGCCTTTTCTGCTCAGCTCGAGCGCCCTACCATCCTGGCAAGCCGGCGTTGCGCTCCAGCGAGCGCCCGCTCGACGGCGAACAACTCTGAAGCCACATCCTCCTCCTTGGTCTCCCTCGCGCGGTCACCCATCGCGCCGACACGGCGGGCGAGCTGGTCGAGCGTGGTCGAGATGGACGAGAGCTCTGCGAGATCGGTCGGCATGCCGTCATCTTGGCGGCAATTCGGAGGCAACAGGCGCTGCCAGATACGCTGCGCGGGTGCTGCACGTGCTCGACCTCCGACAAGCCACCGGCGACCTGCGCCAGCTGCTGCCGAGGCCGGATCTGGCCGGCGAGGGGCCGATCGCAGAGGTCCGGGCCATCGTGGCCGAGGTGAGGGCGCACGGGGACGCGGCGCTCCGGGAGTACACGCGGCGTTTCGACGGGGTCGACCTCGACGACCTCTCGGTCCCGCTCGAGCACGCCGAGATGGCCCTCGAGCGCATCCCGCCGGAGCTCCGTGAGGCTCTCACCTACGCCCGGGACAACATCGACGCCTTCCATCGTCAGCGCTCCGAGCCGCGGAGCGCCTTTCGCCGCCACGGCTTCACGATCCAGGCACTCGAGATCCCGGTGGAGCGGGCCGGCGTGTACGTGCCGGGAGGACGGGCCAGGTACCCGTCGAGCGTCCTCATGACAGCCATCCCGCCGAAGGTCGCCGGCGTGGGTGCCGTCGTTCTCTGCGTCCCACCCGGCCCGGACGGCAGGCTCCCTGACGAGCTGCTCGCTGCGGCGGCCCTCGCCGACGTCGACGAGATCTACCGGGTGGGCGGCCCGCAGGCGATCGCCGCCATGGCGTACGGCACGAAGAGCGTCCGGAAGGTGGACGTCGTCGTCGGTGCAGGCAGCCGGTGGGTCTCCCTCGCGAAACAGGAGGTCAGAGGCGTGGTCGGTGTCCCGGCCGCGTTCGCCGGACCTTCCGAGGTCGTGGTCGTGGCGGACGACACGGTCCCGTCCGTGTGTGCCGCCGTCGATGTCGTGGTCCAGGCCGAGCACGGCCCCCACGGTCTCTGTTGGCTGGTCACGTGGTCCGAGCTCGCGCTGAAGGAGATCAACCGGGCGATCGGCGAGCTCGTGGCGTCGGCACCCCGTCGCGCTGAGATCGAGTCGACGCTCTCGGGCGGCGGCTACGCGGTGCTCGTCAACGGCCCCGAGCAGGCAATTGCCGTCTCGAACGAGATCGCACCCGAGCACCTCGAGCTCTGCTGCGAGGCGCCGGAGCGGCTCGTCCCGCTCGTGCGGCACGCCGGCGCCGTGTTCCTCGGACCATGGTCCCCGGCGTCGCTCGGCGACTACGTGGCGGGACCGAGTCATGTGCTGCCGACGTTCCGCTCCGCCCGTTTCTCGAGCGTCCTCGGCGTCGAGGATTTCCTCCGCCGGGTGCACGTGATCGAAGCGACCGAGGACGCGCTGATGGCGGCGGCCCCGCACGTGAGGGCGATCGCGAGGGCCGAGGGCCTCGACGCGCACGCGCGCTCCGTGCAGGTGCGCGAGGAGCTGCACGCTGAGCGCGGCTGACCCGTCGCGACCGCCCTCGCCGCGGTCCGGGTTCGCCCTCGGCGCGGGTTATCACTCGCCCCAGGTCGTCGTCGATGCCCGCCTCAACACGAACGAGTCCCCGGAGCCGCCGCCTGCAGAGTTCCTCGACGACCTCGCAACAGCAGTGCGCGATCTCGTGCCGAACCGTTATCCCGACCGTGATGTATCCGGTCTGCGCACGGCGATCGGACGCGAACACGGCGTCGGTCCTGAGGCCGTCTTCTGTGCCAATGGCTCGAACGAGGTGCTGCAGTGCCTGCTCCTCGCCTACGGCGGGCCGGGCCGCTCGGCGCTCGTGTTCGAGCCGACCTACGCCCTGCACTCTCACATCGCCCGGCTGACTTCGACCAAGACGCTCTCGGCGAGCCGCGGGGAGGACTTCGGGATCGACCGCGACAGTGCGCTGGCACTCATCGAAACAGAGTCACCCGACGTCGTCTTCGTCTGCTCACCGAACAACCCGACAGGCAATTGCGAGACCCGGGAGAGCGTGGAGGCGATCGCGGCGGCTTCGGAAGGCCTCGTCGTCGTCGACGAGGCCTATGCCCAGTTCTCCCGGTGGAGCGCCGTCGACCTCATCACCGTTCACGCGAACGTCGCCGTCGTGCGGACGTTCTCGAAGACGTGGGCGCTCGCCGGCCTGCGGCTCGGTTACGTGCTGGCTGCGCCCGATGTCGTCGCCGCCTGTTCGAGCGCCGCGCTCCCCTACCACCTCGACGCCTTCAAGCAGGTAGCCGGCCTCGCCGCCCTGCGTTACGGGGCAGAGATGAAGGCGCGGGTCGCTCGTCTCGTCGAGCAGCGCGGGCGCATCGAGGCGGGACTGGCGGCGCTACCGGTCGACGTCTGGCCCTCCGACGCCAACTTCGTGCTCTTTCGACCGCGCGGTCGCGATGCCGCCGAGGTCTGGCAAGGGCTCGTGGAGCGTTCCGTCCTCGTGCGGGATGTCTCCGGTTTCGCTCGTCTCGAAGGATGCCTGAGGGTCAGCATCGGCACGGCCGAGGAGAACGGGCGCTTCCTCGCGGCTCTCGGAGAGATCCTCGCCGGCGGGCCGTCTGTAGGCTCCGTCCGGTGACGAGCGCCCCGCCTCGCGCCGGCAGAACCTCGCTCGGCCGTACACGCGCCACCGCCGCCCTTCCCTCCGGCGAGGCGAAGCGCACCGCCGTCCGCGACATGTTCGACGCCATCGCACCGCGCTACGACTTCGTCAACAAAGTCATGACCCTCGGTCTCGACTCGGCGTGGAGACGGCGCACCGTCGGCCTCCTCGGGCTCCCACGACCCTCCGACGTGCTCGACGTGGCATGCGGTACGGGCGACTTCATCCGGCTGCTGCAACGGACCGGCCATCGCCCGATCGGGATCGACTTCTCGGCCGGCATGCTCGAGAACGCCCGCGCCGGCGGCGCGAGCCTCCTGCGCGCCGACGCTGCGATGATGCCGGTCCGCTCCGCCTCGGTCGACGGGGCCGTGAGCGGCTTCGCCCTCCGCAATTTCGTGGAGATCGGCGCGGTGCTGGCCGAGCTCTCGAGGGTCGTCCGCCCCGGCGGTCGGATCGCGCTGCTCGAAGTGGCGGAGCCGGCGAACCCGTTGCTGAGGGCCGGTTACCGCGTCTGGTTCGAAGGCGCCGTGCCGCGCATCGGTCGCCTGCTCTCTGATGCCTCGGCCTACCGGTACCTCCCGCAGTCGGTCGCATACCTTCCCGCTCCCGAGCACCTGCTCTCGGTGATCGCCGAAGCCGGCTTCGCCGAGGTCCGGCGTCACACCCTCACGGGAGGGTCTGTCCAAGTTCTGACGGGGACGCGCGCATGACGCACCGGCACATCGCCCTCACCCGTCCGATCATCGCGAGCGACCTCGAGGTCCTTCGCGCGCTCGCCTACGAGTCCGGAGCCGTCTTCGAGCGGGACGGCTACAGCGTCTTCGGCCTCGGGAAGGCGGAGACACTGCGGCTTCCCCTCGGCCTGCGTGACACGGGCGCGGTGGAGGAGGTTGCCGAGAGGCTGTCTGCCCTCTCTCGCCAGGACCCCGAGTCTTCGCCGGGGGACCCGGGGCGGGACGGGGCGGTCGTGGTGGGAGCGATGCCGTTCCTTCCCGACGCGCCGGCAGAGCTGCACGTGCCGGAGGTGACCGTCGTCCGCGACGAGACGGGGTCGTACGCGGTCGTCGTCGCCGAGAGAGGCCGACACGAGGAAGTCTGGATGCGAGCGCTTGCGGCGGGCGCGGCACTGGCCGGCGGTGCCGCCGCCGGCTCGGCACCGGCTCCGGACAGCTTCCGACTCGAGTCAGCACGCCCCCATGCCGACTTCCTCTCCCGGGTGGACCATGCCGTTGGGGAGGTGCGAAGCGGGCGGCTCGACAAGGTCGTGCTCGCCCGTGAGGTCGTCGTGGAGGCGAACCGGCCCTTCCGCCAGGCCGACCTCCTCGAGCGCCTGCGCGCGCTTCACCCGTCCTGCCTCACCTTCTGCGTCGACGGCTTCCTCGGGGCGACGCCTGAGCTGCTGCTGCGGCAGGCCGGCACGGAGATCGCGTCCGACCCGCTGGCGGGCACAGCGCCGCGGAGCGGCGATCCCGAGGCGGACCGGCAGTCCGAGCAGGCCTTGCTCTCATCCGACAAGGAGCGCGCCGAGCACAGAGCGGTGGTCGAGTCGATCGTCGCCGGCCTCGGGCCCGTCGTGGAGCAGCTCGACGTCCCGAGCGGTCCGGACATCCTCGGGCTGCGCAACGTCTCCCATCTCCGGACGCGCATCCGGGGGTCGCTTCGGCGGGGGCGGCGAGGAAGCCGGCTCCCGAGCGTGCTCGACGTGCTGGCTCTCATCCACCCGACCCCGGCGGTGTCGGGCTCACCGGTGGACGTGGCGCTCGAGTACCTGGCAAAGAGCGAGGAGCTCGAGCGCGGTCGCTATGCGGGCCCGGTCGGCTGGATGCGCGCAGGCGGCGACGGCGAGTTCCATCTCGGGATCCGCTCCGCCACGGTCGAGGGTGCGGTCGCACGCCTCGTGGCAGGCGTCGGCATCGTGGCGGACTCGGATCCCGCCGCCGAGCTCCGGGAGACCCAGCTCAAGCTCCAGGCGCTCCTCGCCGCGGCGGTGCGCCCCTAGAGACGAGGGCGCCGTAGCGGCGGACCGCCTCGGCCACGACCTCTGGTTGCTCGAAGGGGAGGCGGTGTCCCGCGTTCGGGCGCAGGACGAGCTCAGCCCCCGGGATGGCCGAAGCGAGGAGGGTGGCGGCATGGGGGGACACGATGTGATCGGCCGATCCGTGGATCACGACGACAGGGAGGTGGAGCGTCGCGAGCCGCCTCTCGATGCTCGGCGTCTCGTCGATGAGAGCACGCTGCTCGACGAGAAACGACCGCCGGTCCCTCCCGTCCATCCCCTTGGCGCCTTCCGCCATCACGGCACGGACTGCCGGGAAGCGGTTCGCCCGTTCGAGCAGCGCCTCGGTTCTCCGGTTGCGAGTGAGACGGGTCATCGCCAGCACGGTCCGCTGGAGAGCGACCCCACCTGCGCGGAGGAGCTGGTCCCCCACTACCGGCGAGGCGAGCAGCCTGTCGATGCCGGTCACGGCCGAAGCCACGCCGACCGAGCTCACGAGCACGAGCGCCCCGACGATCTCGGGAGCCGAGAGGGCCAGCTCGAGCGCGATGCCACCACCGAGCGAATGGCCGACGACGACGAGCGGCTCGCGCTCTTCGGATGTGACGCCGCGGTCGTGCAGCATCCTGAGGATCGCTGCGGTGTTGCCGGCGAGCGTCGTGGCTGGTCTCGGATGGGCACCCCAGCCCGGCCGATCGGGAGCGATGACACGGAACTCGTGACACAGCAGATCCACGACGGGCTGCCAACCGGTGCCCATCCCCGGTTGCCCGTGGACGAGAAGCACCGGAGGGCCGTCGCCGACGTCGATCGGGACGGCCGGCGAGGACGCCCCGTCGGGTGCGGTGATCGCAGGCTCAGGTTCGCCGGGCACGCCTCGCCTGCCGCGCGAGCGACTTCAGTGCGCGCTGGACGCCCCACCACGTGACGAGCGCGAATGCTTCGAGCACGGTGTAGGTGGACATCTTGGAGGTGCCGAGGGTCCTGTCGACGAAGGTGATCGGAACCTCCTTGATCCGCGCGCCCGCCGCCAAGGTTCGGTAGGTCATCTCGATCTGGAAGCCGTAGCTGTCCGCTCGGATCGAGTCGAGGTCGATCCGGCGGAGGATGGCCGAGGAGTAGGCGCGGTACCCGGCAGTGGAGTCCTTCACGTCCAAGCCCAGCATGAAGGCCGCGAAGACGTTGCCACCACGCGAGATCAGCCGGCGCGAGAGGCTCCAGTCCGGGATGGCACCGCCTGGCACGTAGCGCGACCCGATCACGACGTCGTGTCCCGTCTGGAGAGGGGCGACGAGGCTCGGCAGCGCCTTCGGGTCGTGCGACAGGTCCGAGTCCATCTCGACGAGCGCCTCGTAGCCGGCCTCGAGCCCGAAGCGGAAGCCGTCGCGGTAGGCGCTCCCGAGACCGGACTTCCCCGGCCGGCGCATGACCTCGATCCGCCCGAGCTGCTCGCCCAACTTCTCCGCCAGGTCTGCGGTGCCGTCCGGGCTGTTGTCGTCGACGACGAGGACGGACGCCTCCGGCAGAGACTCGCGCACCGCCTGGAGCACGTTCTGGATGTTCTCGACCTCGTTGTAGGTGGGCAGGACGACAAGCACTCGCATCCGGGGCAGCCTACTCAGCACATAGCGCGATTCAGATGCGGATCAAGCCTGCGGGGGCCGGGGCGGGCGCCTCCGGCGCCGCCGCTCTCGGTCGCGCTCCCGGTTGCGTCGCACCGCGTCGCCGGCGGCTTCCGGGCTCGGCTCGGGGTCGCCGCCTTCGGCGCCGGGGACAGGGCCGGGCGCGCCGTTCGGCGACTGCCCGCCGTTCGAGTCGATCGGGATCAGCCCCGTGTCGAGAGCCGACGTGCCGTCGGTCGGGACTGCCGTGGCCGGCCGGCTGACCCCGAGGAGCAGGGCCCCCGTGCGGTGCTGCCACAGATCTCGAGCGATGACCTGGATCGCCGACCCGGCCGGGACGGCCAGCAACGCACCGACGAAGGCTCCGGACACCGAGCCCACGACATCGCCCAGAGCTGCCCCGAAGATGACGGAGATGAGCACCCAGAGCGAGTTCAGCTTCACCGTCCGGCTCATGATGATCGGGTAGAGGACGTGGTTCTCGATCTCCTGGTACACGAGGAACACCGCGAGCGTGATGATCCCGGCCGGGAGCGAGTGGAGGGCGGCGATGATCACCGTCGGAACGCCGGCGAGGAGGCCCCCGACGAGCGGCAGGAAATCCACGATGGCGACCCACACGCCGATCACGACCGGATAGGGCACGCCCGTCAGGACGAGGGTCACCGTGATCACGACGCCCGCGATGACCGATGTGGCGAAGTCGCCGGCCATGAACCCCACGACAGAACGCTCGACGTCGTTCACGACCAGCCGGACGCGATCGGCGCGCTCTGGCTGCATCCAGTCGAGGACGCCCGCATATATCCGGGGGGCGTGGATGAGGAGGAAGAAGGTGAGGAAGAGGATGGTGACGAAGGCCACGACTCCGGACAGCACGCCTTTGCCGATGCTGAGCGCCGGCTTCCCGAGCTTGCTGATGAGGCTCTGAGCGCCGCCGTTCTTCGCCGTCACGTACTTGAGGAGGTGAAACCTCGTGACGAAGTGGCCGATGGCCCCGCGCCCCTGCTCGGCCTGGCGGACGATCTTCGGGAGCTCGCTCGCGAAGTGCTCGGCCGCGCTCACGAGCGGGTTGAGCACGGCGAACAGGATCGTCGCCACGACCCCGAAGCCGAAGACGAAGACGACGCCCGTCGCGAAGCTGCGCCGCACGCCGCGCCGCTCGAGGAAGCTCACGAGCGGATGCAGGAGGAGGGTGAGGAAGAGCGAGATGAGGAGGAGGAGCAGGACAGCCCGGAGCTTCCAGGCCACGACCGCGACAAGGAGCGTGAGCACGAGTACTGCGTCGACGATGAGCGTCGCCCGAACCACGCGTCGCTGGAATTCGCGGCGCGCCGACCGCTCGGGATCGCTCGCCAGGCCTGGGACCTTGAGGTCCGGACGGGCGGGCGGTCTCGTCCCGCCGTTCTCGTTCATCATCTCCAGTCAACTCCACCGGAGCCGGTCAGGAGCGCAATCCCTCTTTGGCCGACCGTCGGCTGCAAGCATGGAGCGGTGGGTGAGGACCCTGGAACCGTGATCGACGCGCCGGCGAACCCGGACCTTGCGACACGTCGTCGCCGGATCCGGGTGCCTCGCATCCTGCGGCACGGGTTCACGCTCCTCATCCTGGCCCTCGTCCTCGAGTACCTGGTGATTCCCCAGGTGGTCACGGCGCAAAAGTCCCTACATGCCATCCAGCAGGTCAACGTGGCACTCCTCCTGCTCGCGCTCCTCCTCGAGGTCGCCGCGCAGCTGGCCTACGCCAAGCTCTCGCTCGTCGTCCTGCCCCCCGGAGCGCTCAACTTCTCGAAGGTCCTCCGGGTCAACATGTGCGCCAATGCCGCCAGCCACATCCTGCCGGGGGGCACGGCCGGCGGTACCGGGCTCGGCTACCGGCTCATGACGAACGAGGGCGTCGCCGGAGCCGACGTCGCCTTCGCTGCGGCCACCCAGGGGATCGGCTCGGCGGTCGTGCTCAACGCACTGCTGTGGCTCGCCCTCATCATCTCGATCCCGATCGAGATCGTCACCGGCAGCCTGCACCACGAGTCTGCGAGCGTCTACATCGAGATCGCGGCCGTCGGCACGGTCCTTCTCTCGCTCGCGGCGGGTCTCATCTACGCCTTCACGCGGGGCCAGGCGTGGGCGCGGCGCTTCCTCCGCGCGGCCGCCCGGCACCTGCCGTACGTGACCGAGGACGCGATGGAGCGACTCGTGACGCGGGTGAACGCGCGGCTCCGGACGCTCGGGAGCGACCGCCGGCTGCTCTCGAGGGCGATCTTCTGGGCAGCCATGAACTGGCTGTTCGACGCAGCCTGCCTCTGGGTCTGCCTGATCGCGTTCCATCACGTGATCGACCCGATCGTGCTGTTCGTGGCCTACGGCGTGGGCAACGTGCTCGCGGCCATCCCCGTGACACCCGGCGGCCTCGGCCCGGTCGAGGCCGCCACCGCGTTCGTGCTCCGCGGTTTCGGCGTGCCGGCAGCCATCGCCCTTCTCGCCGTGCTGGCGTGGCGCCTCTACAACTTCTGGCTGCCGATCCCGGTCGGCGCCGGGTGCTACGTATCGCTCCGCGTGCAGCGGGGCGCCTCCTACCGAGAGCGCCGGCAGGCGCTCGGCAAGATGACGACGGAGGCACGCGCCGCCATCAAAGAGGAAGAGAGGGCCGAGGAGCGAGCGTTCGACGTGCACTCGCCGAGTGATACAAACACCCCGTGACAAGAGATCGCACGCTCCCGCCCGGCATGGCGGCACAGCTCTCAGGGCCGTCATATGCGGGGCCGGCGACCTTCGCGCAGTGCCCGCTCCTCACCGAGGCCGGCGAGCTCGACAGCTGGGAGCCGGACGTCGCCGTGATCGGAGCGCCCTGGGACGACTCGACGACGAACCGGCCGGGCGCACGTTTCGGCCCGCGGGCGCTGCGGGCGCTCGCCTACGGTCCGGGGACCTACCACCTCGATCTCGGCGTCGAGATCTTCGACGAGCTGTCAGTCGTCGACTTCGGCGACGCGATGTGCCCGCACGGGCTCGTCGAGCCGAGCCACGCGAACATCCGCCTGCGAGTGGGCGAGGTGGCGAGCCGGGGGATCTTCCCCGTCATCCTCGGTGGCGACCACTCGATCACCTGGCCCGCTGCGACTGCGGTGGCCGAGGCGCGTGGGTGGGGCCGGATCGGGATCGTCCACTTCGACGCTCACGCCGACACGGCCGACTCGATCGACGGGAACCTTGCAAGCCACGGCACGCCGATGCGCCGCCTCATCGAGTCCGGAGCCGTGAAGGGCAGCAATTTCGTACAGGTCGGGTTGCGCGGCTACTGGCCACCGGAGGAGACGTTCGCCTGGATGCGCGAACAGGAGATGCGTTGGCATCTCATGCAGGAGGTGTGGGAGCGAGGGCTGCCCGCCGTGATGGAGGACGCCGTCGCCGAGGCGCTCGAAGGCGCCGACGGCGTGTACCTGTCGCTCGACATCGATGTGTTGGACCCGGGCTTTGCTCCGGGGACGGGCACGCCGGAGCCGGGTGGCCTCGCGCCGGCGGACCTGCTGCGCGCCGTGAGGAAACTCGCTCTCGAGACGCCCCTCGTGGCGATGGACGTGGTCGAGGTGGCTCCCGCCTACGACTGGGCTGAGCTGACGGTCAACAACGCGCACCGCGCCGTGCTCGAGGTGTTGGCGGGCCTCGCCGTCCGCCGGGGCGGCGCTCAGCGCCTCGTCACCCCCATCGAGCGCTGACGCCCGAGGAAGCTCTCCGGCGGGCGGCGGCGCGCGTCAAGCGCCCGGCGGCGGCGACGTCGTTGCTCGCGAGGGCGGCGAGAACCATCATGAACCCGCACAGCAAGAACGCTCCCTCGGCTTCATGCCACGCCGGGCGCGCACAGCCGGGCGAGATCCCCCGCGGGAGCCGATCAGCGCGCCACGTCGGCCATCGGCGACGAACGAGTACTCGCCCAGCATGACGGCCCCTTGCCGGGGCTCATGCAGATTGCGACCCGGCTCGCCGCTCGGCCGCCTGCAGGATGGGTGAAGGGCCGACGGAGAAACGCAACATCGACGTCACCAGCGTCGCCGAAGGACGTACGACCCCGATGCGCATGACCGCCGGGCGATCAAGACGCAGCTCGCGCCGGGCGTGACGGGGGAGCAGGTCGACGGCTGCCTCACAGATCGCCTTGTAGCTGTACCGCTCCACCGGAGCACGCCCGAGTGGGGAGCCGGTGAGGTACCGAGCGGTCCTCCGGGCGGCAGGCGTCCCGGCGAGCTGTGGGCGCATGCGATACAGATACCCACGAAGCTCCTCCGTCGTCACCGGCACGGACCGTGCGCCGAGGCGGCGGGCCACGACCGCCATCTCTTCGAGGTAACGGTTCTTCTCGCTGAGAAGGAGGAGGTGTCCGGAGTACCGCTGGTGCGCCCGGAGGAAGCTCCACACCTCGGTCGCGTGCACATAGGTGAGAAGACCGGGATCCGATGCCCTGTAGGACCCGGCCCCGCCGGTTCCACCCCTCACGCGCCCGTGGATCCTGCGCACGCGCTGCACGAGCTCGCTAGCGAGGGCGTCGCTGCCGTAGGTCGTGCCGGCGATGAACTCCGCGGTGCGCTGGAGCCGGCCGAAGGGGTCGACGCGGTAGTCCGAGTGGTCTTCCACGCCCTGCATCACGAGCGGGTGCAGGGTCTGGAGCAGCAAGGCGCAGAGCCCGCCGACGAGCATGGAGGCCAGATCGGCATGCACCTGCCAGGCGACCGAGCCCGGCCCGAACCAGCCCGGGTCGCCTGGAGGCGACGCGTACCGGGACAGATGTGTGCGAACGAGCAGATCCTGCTCAGCCATTGCCCCGTCAGCCATCCCCGGCTCAGCCATGTCCGGCAGCCTCGGCCACCGTGTCCGGTTCGAACTCGTCGTGACGCGCCCGGTTCAGCTCGAGTGCTGCGGGGATCCCGAGCACGTCCTCGAAGAGCGCGTGCTTGCGGTGGAACATCCACGTCTCGAGCTCGCCCTCGCCACGCGCTGGTGCCTCGATCACCGCCCTCTCCGGCTGCAGGTGCACGGCGATCGGCCCGATGATGTCAGCATGACTGACATCGAGTCCGTCGGCGATCCGCAGCAGCGCGAGCAGCGCCATGACACGGTCCCGGTCCTCGTCGCCGAGGGCCTGCCATGGGGGAAACGTGTCCCGGGGCTTCCCCCTCGTGTGATACCTGGCGAGGCAGCTCAAGATCCGCACCTCGTCGGGCGAGAAGCCGCGCAGCCCGCCCTGCTCGATGAGATAGGCGCTGTGCCGGCTGTGGCCGTCACGGCTGACGTGATCACCGATGTCGTGCAGCAACGCTGCGAGCTCGAGCAGCTCACGGTCTTCCTCGTCGAGCCGGTGGAGTCGCCACGTCCCGTCGAAGAGCTCGAGGGCCATGCGGGCGACCTCATGGGCGTGATGCTCGCGGTAATTGCACCGACGGCACAGGGAGAGCACCGATGCCCGCCGGATAGCACGGGGATCGTCGGAGAAGTCGGCTCGGTCGTGCTTCCTCAGCGCGCGAAGGATCATCCCCTCCCGAAGTGCCCACTCAGAGGCGGTGAGGGAGTCGAGGCCGCTCGAGTCCAGCAGCGCCTCGAGCACTGCGTAGCCGGCCGGCAACAGCTCGGCGCGGCGCGCATCGATGCCGGGCAATTGTGCCCGCTCCTCTTCATCGAGAGAGAAGACGAGCGTGCCGAACGTCCGGAGGTCCTCGGCGCTCACGGTCAGTTGGTTCACCGAGGCCGACACGGCGCCGTCGCGCAGCGCGGCTGCAGCGCGCACCAGCGCGCAGAACGTGCCCGAGGACCCGATGAGCTGACGTGGGCTGCGGGCGAGGATGTCGGGAAGGACGTCGCTCAGCTCTTCGTCTATCCGGCGCCTCAACCTGTGGCGATCCTTCTGCGTGGGCGGGTCCGACCGCACGAGGCCGGCTGTCAGCCGCCCGACGCCGAGATGGAGGCTCGTCGCGTAGCGCAACCCGTAGCGGTCCCCCACGGAGAGCTCGAGCGATCCGCCACCGAGGTCCGCACACAGGGCCGGCGAGGGCTCCATCAGCACGCTCGCCCGGATCGCCTCGAAGATCAGCTGCGCCTCGCGGATGCCGTTCACGACCTGGATCCGTACGCCCGTCTCCGTCTCGATGCGGTCGGTCACCTCCGGACCGTTGTCGGCCTCGCGCAACGCGGCGGTGCCGTAGGCGACGAGCTCGTCGACACCATGGGTCTCGGCGATCGTGCGGAACCGGCGGACGACCTCGATCGCGCGGTCGACGGCCTCTTCAGGGAGGAGCCCCTCGCGGGCGACGACGTCACCGAGTCGGAGCATCTCCTTCTCGCGCGCGAGCGGCTCGAAGCTGCCGTCAGGCCGCGTCTCGACGACGAGCAAGTGGAAGGAGTTCGATCCGAGGTCGAGGGCGGCGATCCGCATCGGGCCAGCTAGCCGGGCAGGTCCGGTGACCGTCGCTTTCGCGCCCGCTCGAGCGCCAGCTCCTGCAGGCGCCGCTGTGTGCTCAATCCGTTGAGCATCGGCACCCGGCTCCAGCTCCCGTCGGCGCACAGCTTCCACGCGTTCGTGTCGTCCGCGAGGTTGAGGGCGAGCGTCTCGTCGAGGCGATCGCGGAGATCCGGTTCGAGCACGGGCGCGAGCGTCTCGACCCTCCGGTCGAGGTTGCGCTCCATGAGGTCGGCAGAGCCGATGAAGTAACGCGCTTCCCGGTCGCTCCCGGGCTCGCCGAAACGGTAGATGCGCGAATGCTCGAGAAAGCGGCCGACGATCGAGCGGACCGTGATCGTCTCCGACAACCCCGGGATGCCCGGCCGCAGGCAGCAAAGCCCGCGCACGATGAGGTCGATACCCACTCCGCGCCTGCTCGCGCCGTAGAGGACGTCGATCACCCCGGGATCCGTGAGCCCGTTCACCTTGATCGTCACCCGACCTGCCGCGCCGCGCTCGCTCTCGGCGGCCACCTCCGCGGTGAACCAGGAACGCAGCTCGTGCGGCGACGTGATGATGCGCCGGTGCTTGCTCTGGCGGCCGTAGCCCGTGAGGTAGTTGAAGTGCTCGGTCAGGTCGGCGCACAGGTCCGGGTCCGAGGACAGCAGGCCGAGGTCCTCGTACACGCGTGCTGTGCCGGAGTTGTAGTTGCCCGTGCCGACATGGCAGTAGCCGCGGAGCGTGTCGTCTTCGCGGCGGATGACGAGGGCCGTCTTCGAGTGCGTCTTCAGCCCCATCAGGCCGTAGACGACGTGCACTCCCGCCTGCTCCAGCTGGCGCGCCCAGGAGATGTTCGCCTGCTCGTCGAACCGAGCCTTCAGCTCGACGAGCGCCGCCACCTGCTTGCCCTGCTCGGCAGCACGGATGAGAGCGTCGACGATCTCTGTGTCGTTGGACGTGCGGTAGAGGGTCTGCTTGATGGCGAGAACCCTCGGGTCGTCGGCGGCCTGGTTGACGAAGGCTTCGACCGAGCTTACGAACGAGTCGTAGGGGTGGTGCACGAGCACGTCGCGATCACGCAGGACCGCGAAGAGGTCGACGGGCTCGTCCCCGGCCGTTGCGAGCGGTGCAGGCGTCATGGGCACCCACACCTGGTCGTGCAGGTCGACGCGGTCGACGCGATGGATCTCCCAGAGTTGGCTCGGATCGAGCGGCGCGCTCGTCTCGTAGACATCGTCCGGCGAGAGCTCGAGCTCGTCGAGGAGGAGGTCCCTCACCTCAATCGGAGTGCCGGCGCCGACCTCGAGCCGGACGGCGCGGCCGAAGCGCCGCCGGCGGAGCTCGACCTCGACAGCGGCGAGGAGGTCATCGGCCTCGCCTTCTTGGAGCGTCAGGTCCGCGTTGCGAGTGACTCGGAAGGCGTAGTGGCCGCCGAGTGCCATCTGCGGGAAGAGGCGATCGAGGTTGGCAGCGATCACGTCCTCGAGGACGACGAACCGGCTGTCCTCCCCGATCTGCACGAAGCGGGGCAAAAGGGGCGGCACCTTCACCCGCGCGAACCGGTGCTCCCCCGTCGACTCGTCTGCGACGAGGACTCCGAGGTTGAGCGAGAGGTTCGAGATGTAGGGGAACGGGTGGCCCGGGTCGACGGCGAGCGGCGTGAGGACGGGGAAGATCTCACGGTCGAAGAGAGCGAGAAGGGATTCGCGCTCGTCTGCGTCGAGATCCCCCCATCCGACGATCTCGACCCCGGCCTCCGCCAGCTGTGGGACCAGCTCGCCGACGATGATGCGGTCCTGTCTGGCTGCAAGCGCAAGGCATCTCTGGCGGATCAGCTTGAGCTGGCTCGACGGGCTCTTACCGTCCGAGGACCGAGTCCGGACCCCTGCCGCCACCTGGTCCTTCAGCCCGGCGACGCGGACCTGGAAGAACTCGTCGATGCCGCTCGCGCAGATGGCGATGAACTTCACGCGCTCGAGGAGCGGTACGGTCGGATCCTCGGCAAGATCGAGGAGGCGCTCGGCGAAGTCGCACCACGACAGCTCGCGGTTTACAAAACGCGCCTCGTCGTCCGGCGTGACGGCGACGGCGGTGGCCGAAGCCGGCATCGAAGTCGTCGCCGCGCGGGTATCCAAGGGCGCGATGACATCGGTCTCCACGGCCAAGACGCTACCGTGAACCCGTGGCAGCGATAACGACGACTGCCGCCAGGTCGCATCCCCGCCGGCGCAGCGAGCTCGGCTTGCTCCTCGTCGGCGTGGTCGTGGTGGAGGTCGCCAACCTCCTCACGTGGCTGGGCGTCTACAACAGGTTCCCGCCGAACGTCGTGCCGTTCACGGTGATCCTCCTCGCGTTCGCGCTTGCCGGAAACGTCGTGAACCGCTTCCTCGTGCCGGAAGCCGACCCGATCATCCTGCCCGTGGTGTTGGTGCTGAACGGGCTGGGTTTCGTGATGATGGAGCGGCTCGAGCCGTATCTGTCGAATTACGCACCGCACCTGGCCGGCAACCAGGCGGTGTGGACGTTCGTCGGCCTACTCGGCTATGTGGCCACGATGCTCGTGTTCCGTCGCTCGCGCGACCTCGAGCGCTACCGGTACATCTTGCTCGCCCTGGCCTTCATCCTCCTCCTGCTCCCGCTCATGCCAGGGCTGAAGGACAACGCAGCGGACAGCGGCGGGGCCTACCTCTGGGTCAGGCTCGGACCCGTCTCGTTCCAGCCTGTCGAGTTCTCGAAGCTGTTGCTCGTCGCGTTCTTCGCCTCGTACTTCGTCGAGAAGCGCGAGCTGCTCACGATGGCCACCTCGCGCCTCGGCAATCGGCTCGTACCGGACCTGCGCAGCTTCGGACCGATCGCGCTGGCATGGCTCGCGTCCCTCGGCGTGATCCTGCTCGAGCGGGACGTCGGATTCTCCTTGATCCTGTTCGTGCTGTTCCTCACCATGCTCTGGGTCGTGACCGGGCGATGGCTCTATGTCGTGCTCGGCGTCGTCGCCTTCGCGGTCGGCATATTCGTGGCAGCGCATGTCCTTGCCAACGTGGATGTGCGCATGACCGTCTGGCTCGATCCTTGGAAGTACGTCTCCCAGAACTACCGCGGCTACTCGACACCGGGCTACCAGCCGGCCTTCGGTGAGGTTGCGATGGCCCAGGGCGGCGCGACCGGCTCCGGTCTGGGGCTGAGCGGAGCTTGGCAGATCCCCGTGGCGCAGAGCGACTACGTCTTCGCCGCCCTCGGCAACGAGCTCGGCCTCGTCGGCACCTCGGCGATCGTCGTGGCGTTCGTGCTCCTCGTCGGTTCAGGCCTGCGCATCGCCGCGCGGGCGCGCTCGGACTTCGCGAAGCTCGTCGCGCTCGGGTTCACCTTCGTGCTCGGATTCCAGTCGTTCGTCATCATGGCGGGCGTCACGCGCATCTTGCCGCTCACCGGTGTCACGCTTCCGTTCGTCTCCTACGGCGGGTCGTCGCTCATCGCGAACTACGTCCTCATCGCCTTTTTGATGCGGATATCGAACGAGTCCTCCGGTCCCGTCCTCACCGAGCCGCCGCAGATGATCGGGCACCGCTCTGTCGCACCGGCGGGCGTCTAGCGCTGCAGCTCCTCAGGCCACCCTCACTGCTTTGCAGGACCGCGCCGGAGCGTTAGTTCGCCGAAGCGGCGCCACCGCCGACCAGCTCCAGCACGTCCGGCGAGACCATGATCGGCACAGGGATGCTGCGCCGGAGCGCAAGTGCGATGGCATCTGAGGGCCGGCAGTCGATCGTTCGCACGCCGAGGCGCCCCGACACGACGAGCTCACCCACGAAGTTCGAGCCCGCGAGGGACGTGATGCGGACCTGATCGAGGGTCAGCTCGAACGAGTCGAGCAACCTCGAGATCATCTCGTGGGTGAGGGGGCGCGGTGTCGCGACCCGGCGAGCGGCATATCCGATGGCGACCCCCTCCGCACCGCCGACAGGGATGCGCAGCTCCCGGTAGGGCCAATCGGCCTCCTGAAGCACGACAACGGGGTGTGTCGATGGGAGCACGAGGGCGACGTCGACGAAGAGCATCTGTGCCATCGGCTCGGGCGCGTACCGAGCAGCCGGTCCATCCGCCTGCGAGGGAGAGGCGTCGTCGCCCGCTGCTCCCGGCTCGGCTGTCTCTACCGGCCCCGCCTCGAGCTGCTCCGCCTCGACCGCGCCGGGGGCGACGGCGGAAGGTGGGCCTCCGGGATCACCCTCGGCGGTCTGTGCGACGTCGGCCGGCGCGGCCTCGGTGTCTGCCGCGTGGGTCTCGGCCGCTGCGTCATTGCCGCTCATCGCCGCGGCAGCCTACGCATCTCGACGTTGAGTACGAGACCCACGGCCGCGAAGAAGGAGAACGTGGCCGAACCGCCGTAGCTGAGGAACGGCAGCGGGATCCCCGTGATCGGCATGATCCCGATGTTCATGCCGATGTTCTCGAAGACGGAAAAGGCAAGCCAGGCCGCGGCGCCGACGCAGACGAGACGTCCGAAGGTGTCCTTCGCCATCTGGGCCGCGCGCAGCATCCGCACGCTGATGATCCCGAACAGGCCGATGATCACGGCCGAGCCGATGAAGCCGAGCTGCTCGCCCACCGCCGAGAAGATGAAGTCGGTGTACTGGTTCGGGATGAGGCCGAGGTTCGTGGCGAGACCGTGGTCGATCCCAACTCCTTTCAGGCCTCCGGCAGAGATCGCGTTGCGGGTCATCGAGAGCTCGTAGTTGCTCGACTGGGTGTCCTGGTTCTGATGGAGGAAGCTCGTGAGGCGGGTGATCTGGTAGGCGTGCAGCAGGTGGAGCTTCAACGCCAGGACGAAGCCGCCGATCACCAGCAGGAAGAGCAGGAAGAGGTAGCGGAGGCGAACGTCAGCCGCCAGCATCATGGCAGCGAGCGTCACGCCGAGGACGATCGTCGTGCCGAGGTCGGGCTGCTTGTAGACGAGCACCATCGGCACGACTGCCAGCACGAGCAGACCGATGATCTGCCGAAATGCGAGCACGCCCTGGCGCCTGCTGCAGTACGAGGCGAGCGCGACGATGAGCCCGAGGGCGGCGAACTCCGAAGGCTGGAGCTGGAGCGGCCCGAGCTGGTACCAGCGGAGCGCGCCGAGAGCAGAGCGGCCTACGACGAACACCCCGACGAGCCCCATGACGACGAGGCCGTAGATGAGGTACGCCCAGTCGCGGAAGCGCCGGTAGTCGATCGCGGCCACGGTGACCATGACGATGGTCCCGACGAGCACCCAGACGGCCTGGCGCTCGAGGTAGTAGTGGGAGCTGAGGCCTTGGGCCACGAGGAGGTTGCGCGTCGCCGAATAGACCATGACGATGCCGACGAGCGAGAGCGCGAAGGTGCAGCCGACCAGCACGAAGTCGATGTGGCGGACGAGTGCGAGCAGCGAACGGCGTTCCCGGCGAGAGCTGAGCGCAACCTCACGCCCGTACGAGACGGCGGTCACGCGTGAAAGGATACCGGCCCCAGGCCGATCGACTGGGGCGGGAATTCAGGCCTTGACAGCCGCACGCATCGCCCGGAGCGGAGCCTGCCGGCCGGTCCAGCGCGTGACCTGGAGGGCCGCCTGATGGACCAACATGCCGAGGCCGTTTCGGGTCGTGGCGCCGCACCGGCTCGCTTCCGCCAACCACTTCGTCTCTATCGGGTCGTAGACGAGATCGACCGCCACCTGACCACTCCCGAGCCGAGAGGGATCCGCGCCGGCGGGCCAGAGCGCAGGTCCGCTCTCCCCAGGCACCATCTCGGCCGCCGTCGCCTGGACCACCAGGTCGGCCGCGTCGAGCTCTTCCGGGCGCGCCACGCGACCCGCCCTGCCCGCAAGCGCAGCGGCGCGGAACGCCCTCACTGGAGTCCGGTTCACGACGAGCACCTCCTTCGCACCCGCCTCGGCAAGGGCAAGGATGACGGCCCGAGCAGCCCCGCCCGCGCCGATCACCCCGCACCGGCGGTCGGACGCTTCGAAGCCGAGCCCCTCGCGAAGGTCCTCCACGAAACCCTGGCCGTCGGTGGAGTCGGCGAGGATCTCGCCCTTCTCGAACGTGAGGGTGTTCGCGGCCTGGAGACGGCGCACGGTCTGGCTCCGGCGGGTGGCGCTGCGAGCCGCCTCGTCCTTGTGGGGCATGGTGACCGAGAGCCCGATCAGCCCGAGGGCGCGGGCTCCGGCGATGGCGTCCTTGGCCTGGCCGGGTGCCACGTCGAAGGCCACGTACGCCCAGTCGAGGCCGAGGGCCCGGTACGCCGCATTGTGCAGGACCGGGGAGAGCGACTGGCGGACCGGCGTGCCGATCAAGCCGGCCACCTCGGTCGTGGCCGTGATCGGCCTCACGACGTCGCCCGATGGGAAGCGAGCCAGCTCTCGAGCAAGACCGCGGCGGCCTCGGCGTCGATGCCGCCGCGACCTGATCGCCCGCGAGCGCGACGCCTTCGTGCTGCCTCAACCGTGGTGAGGCGCTCGTCCGCCATCTCGACAGGAACGCCGACCACGGCGGCGAGCAGGCGTGCCTCCTCCCGGGCAGCCGTCGCGGCAGCACCATCGGCTCCGGAGAGGCCGACGGGCAGGCCGACGACGAGCCGCTCGGCTCCCGACTCCTCGACGAGGCGGGCGACGACCCTGCGGTCGGCTGCCGGGTCGCCTGAGCGCTCGATGACGGTGTACGGCGTGGCGAGCGTGCCCGTGGAGTCGCTCAGGGCGACGCCGATGCGGCGGGCGCCGAGATCGAGCGCGAGCACCCTCACCGGTTCGTCCTCCCCGACTCGCCCCGGCTCATGCGCCGCGCGTGCTCCGGTCGTGCACCGGTCACGTGCTGGTCGAGAGGTGCTCTCGCAGCAGCTCCACCGCCCGATCGAGACCGGTCGCGTCACGGCCACCCGCCGTCGCGAGCTCGGACGACCCGCCGCCGCCCCCTCCGACTGCCCTGGCGGCGGTCGATGCTGCTTCCCTCGCATCGAGCCCTGAGTGCTTCGTCACCGCCACGACGAGCGCCACACGCCCGTCACCGGGTGCGCCCGCCAGCCCGACGGCGCGGACGCCAGGTCGGTCGCGGATGCTCAAGGCGAGCTCACGAAGCTCGTTCGCATCCAGCCCGTCCTGCCGGGCCACCACGACTCCGTCCGCGGCACCTTCAACAAGCGCCGCCGCCGTCGCAGAGAGCTGCCCGGACCGCAGCTGCTTCAGCTCGTCCTCGAGGCCGCGCTGGCGCATCACGAGCCGCGACACCGCAGAGGGCACCTCGTCCGGCGTTGCCCGCAGGAGATCGGCAACCGCGCCGAGCGTGCGATCGGTGCCGCGCGACCGAGCGAGCGAGGCCTCGCCTGTCACTGCCTCGAGGCGGCGCGTGTTGGCTCCGATCGAGCCCTCCGACACGATCCGGATCGGACCGATCATCCCGAGCGCACGCACGTGCGTCCCACCGCACAGCTCGACCGACCCGTGGCCGGCGTGCACGACCCGCACCCGTTCGCCGTACTTGTCACCGAAGAAGGCGATCGCGCCGGCCTCCTCCGCCTCGGCGCGGCCGGACTCGATCGTCTCGACCGGTTCGTCGGAGATGACCTTCGCGTTGACGAGGTCCTCGACGCGCTCGATCTCGTCCAAGGTGAGCGGCCCGAAGTGGCTGAAGTCGAAGCGCAACCGGTCCGGAGCAACGAGCGAGCCCTGTTGGCGCACATGGTCACCGAGCACGTTGCGGAGCGCCCAGTGGAGGAGATGCGTCCCTGTGTGGTTGCGGCGGATCGCATCGCGCCGCGCCGCGTCGACCTCGGCAGTTGCCTCGTCTCCCTCCTCGATGGTTCCCTCCAGCACGTAGCCGAGGTGGCGCGAGAGCCCGTCGGCGACCGAGGTCGTATCGATGACACGCATCCGCCCGGTCGCGGTCGTGATGGTCCCGGTGTCCCCGACCTGGCCACCACCCTCTGCATAAAAGGGCGTGCGGTCGAGGAACACCTCGATCAAGGAGGCACCTTCGGGTGCCCGCTCGCCGTCGACGTTCTCGAAGTCGGCTGGGGTCGCGCTCGCCGCGACGGCGAGGACGCGTCCGGTGGCAGCAGTCTCCTCGTAGCCGAGGAACTTCGTGGGGCCGTTGGCGACGGCGAGCTCCCACCAATGCTGCGAGACCTCCTCGGGTGTCGCGGCCGAGGCGCGGGCCGCCTCGCGCGCTCGCGCCCTCTGGGCAGCCATCTCGGCCTCGAAGGCGCCCTCGTCAACCCTCACCCCCCGCTCCGAGGCGATCTCCTTAGTGAGCTCGAAGGGAAAGCCGAACGTGTCGTGCAGGCGGAAGGCGAGCTCGCCGGCGATCTCCGAAGATCCTCTGCCGAGCTCCTCGTCGAGCAGCCCCATCCCCGTGCGCAGAGTGCGGAGGAACGCCTCCTCCTCGTGCAGGACGACGCGCTTGATGCGGTCCGCGTCGCGGCCGAGCTGCGGATAGGCGACTCCCATGGTGCCGACGACGGCGTCGACGAGGTCGGGCGTGACGGGCTCGCGCCGGCCGAGGTGGTACGCACGGAGGACCGCTCGCCGGATGAGCCGGCGCAACACGTAGCCGCGGCCCTCGTTCGAGGGGAACCCGCCGTCGCTGATGACGAACGTGAAGGCCCGCGCATGATCGCCGATGATGCGCAGGTCGCGGCTCTCGAGCGCTGCCGCACCTCCAGGCTTGGCACACAACTCGGCCGCCCGCTCGACGATCGGCGCGACGCAGTCGATCGCCTGGACGTGCGGCACGGCTTGGAGGACCACGAGAAGCCGGTCGAGCCCGGCTCCGGTATCGATGTTCGTCTTCGGCAGTGGTATCAGCTCACCCGACTCAGTTCGGTCGTACTGCGTGAACACGAGGTTCCAGACCTCGGAGTAGCGGGCGCTCTCGTCGGCCCCGGGCGCGGCGGGGCCACCCTCGGGACCGAGACCCTCGCCGTGGTCGAAGAAGATCTCCGAGCTCGGACCGCACGGGCCGGTCTCGCCCATGGTCCAGAAGTTGTCCTCGCCAAGACGCTGCACGCGCTCGGGGGGCACCGGTGTCGTCGAGGTCCAGATCTCGGCCGCCTCGTCGTCGCTCGTGTGCACGGTCACCCAGAGGCGCTCGGGGTCCAGTCCGAGCACCTCGGTCACGAAGTCCCACGCCCAGGGGATCGCCTTCTCCTTGAAGTAGTCGCCGAAGGAGAAGTTGCCGAGCATCTCGAAGAAGGTGCAGTGGCGTGGTGTGGTGCCCACCACCTCGATGTCGTTCGTCCGGAGGCAGGGTTGGATGGTCGTCGCGCGGGGGTTCGGCGGGACGGCCTCCCCGAGGAAGTACGGCTTGAACTGGACCATGCCTGCGATCGTGAAGAGCACGGTGGGGTCGTTCGAGATGAGGCTGGCGGGCGGCAGCGCCGCGTGGCCGCGCTCCACGAAGTACCTCGTGAACTCCCGGCGCAAATCCTCGGCCTTCATCGCCCTGTCGTCCTCGTCTCGTCCACGGCGCCGGAGTGGCTGACGCCGGGATCGCTCTTTTCGTCCTCGCCCGTGTTCCCCTCGCCGGCCGGCTCGGGCGGATCACCCGGTTCGACCGGGAGCTCACCTCTGCGCTCGCGCCAGCGACGGGCGAGCATGCCCTCGGCCCCGTGGCTGCGGGGCTCGTAAAAACGCTCCCCCGCCAGCGCCTCGGGCAGGTACTCCTGCTCGACGTAGCCGCGCGGGTCATCGTGAGGATACTCGTAGCCGATGCCGTGCCCGAGCGCCGCCGCGCCCCAGTAGTTCGAGCCGCGAAGATGAGCGGGGACCTCGACGAAGGGACCCTGGCGGACGCGCTCCTGAGCCCGCCAGATGCCCGTGGCGGACGAGTTCGACTTCGGAGCAAGGGCGAGATGGATGGTTGCCTCCGCCAGGTTGAGGGTCGCCTCGGGCAAGCCCACGAGCTCGACGGCTTGCGCGGCCGCCGTGGCGACCACGAGCGCCATCGGATCGGCTAGGCCGACGTCCTCGCTCGCGAGGATCACGATGCGTCGCGCCACATAGCGCGGATCCTCACCCACCTCGAGGATGCGCGCGAGCCAGTAGAGGGCCGCATCGGGGTCCGAGCCGCGCACGGACTTGATGAACGCGGAGATGAGGTTGTAATGCTCTTCCTGGCCGTGCCGGTATGCACGCATCGATCGGGCGCGCTCGACGTGGGCGGTCTCCACGTGTGAGCCGGGCCGCGAGAGCGCTACCGAGACCTCGAGGACGGTGAGAGCGACCCGGGCGTCGCCCGAGGCGAGGTCGGCGATCAGGCCGAGCGCATCCGGTTCCGCCGTCGCCTTCTCGACCTCGAGGCCCCGCTCGAGCAGGAGCCGGATGTCCTCCTCCTCGAGCGCCTCGAAGCGCCAGAGCGTCGAACGGCTGAGCAGCGGAGTGTTCAGGGCGAAGAACGGGTTCTCCGTGGTGGCGCCGATCAAAGAGATCACGCCCTCCTCGACCCCGTGGAGGAGGGCATCCTGCTGCGCCTTGTTGAACCGGTGGACCTCGTCGAGGAACAGGATCGTCCCCCGACCCTCGGTGCCGAGCGCTGTGCGGGCTGCGTCCAACTCGGCCCTGACGTCCTTCACACCGGCGTCGACGGCCGAGAGCGCGCGGTAGCGGCGGCGCGTGTGCTCCGCGATGAGACGCGCCACGGTCGTCTTTCCGGTGCCCGGCGGGCCGTAGAACACTGCTGAGGAGACACGGTCGGCCTCGACGAGCGCCCGCAGGGGTGCACCGGGACCGAGCAGGTGTCGCTGGCCGACGACGTCGTCGAGACGAACCGGGCGCATGCGGGCCGCGAGCGGTGCCCGCCGCGAGAGCTCCTCGTCGAGGGCGGAGTCGAATAGGCTCGGGTCACCGCCGCCGGCGCCGTGGCGGCTGCTCGCAGCCGCTGGTGGTCGCCGTGCCGGGCTCATGAGACCGCGACCGTCACAGGGACGGGGAGGATTGTCAAGGCCGCAGCTGGGTATGCCGAGTCGGGGCGGCTCCCTGCCCGCGTCCCGTTCGGCGACCAGGTGGTCCACACTGGGCGGAGCTGTAGTCGTGAGGAGTACCTGACACATGACGATGGAACCTGTGAACGAGAACACCCGGCTCCCTGGAGCGGTTCCTCCTGGCGGGATCCCGGTCGAGGCCTTCAACCCGCTGCTTCGTTCCCTGCTCTCCTGGGATCTCGTGGAGCGAGTGCAGAGCCCTGACGGCGGCCACCAGTGGGTGCTCATCGAGGAGGCCCAGCAACGGCTCGACGACCTCGCTCCCCGCCCGCGCCGTGAGACGACTTCGCTCGCCTACCTCGATCACTGGTGCGCCCGTTGCCGGCAGCAGCGCTTGACGCACTTGATCGAGGGTCGTTTCCTGTGCGAGGAGTGTCAGCGCGCCGAGGTCGGCGAGATCACGACACCTGCACCGCAGCCGAAGCGCCCACACCATGCCCGGGACCTCCTGGGGAACCGGCGGAACAGCCCTGACCAGTAAGCGCCGGCAGCGCCGCCGAGCTGTCAGTCCGTAAGACCGGCCGGTCGGACGATCCGGATGCCGAGCTCGGCGAGCTGGCGTTCGGGGATCGGACGCGGTGACGAAGCCATCAGGTCGGTCCCCGACTGGGTCTTCGGGAACGCGATGACCTCTCGGATGTTCTCCTCGCCGGCGAGGATGGCGA
>JAJYGM010000723.1 GCA_021785095.1 Actinomycetes bacterium | reverse complement strand
GGCCTGGGCCATCGCCGCAGCGGTCGCGTCGGTCGCCGCCGCGGTCGCAGCGGGGAGCACCGTCTCGGGCGAGCCCTGCGTGAAGGAGACAGGGTTCGAGGCGCCGGCGGTGCGATGCTCGTCGGGCGCGGGCTGCACGTTCACATCCTTCCCCCGGCGGCGCGCGCGGCGCCAGCGCGGCCGGCGTCGCAGCGCTACGGCGCCCGTCGTCTCGCTCCCGGCAGCGACGCGGGTCGGGTTCGCGAAGGTCGTCGGACCCTTAGACTGAGCAAGTGCCCGCACGCACCAGCCCTGTGACGAGCCGCGCCCCGGGCGAGCCGGGCGAAGCCGGGCAGGCGCAGCCTGCGCTCGCGAGGGCCGGTCACGCGCCCGAAGCGCGGACCGGGCTCGCGCTCCTCGTGATCCTGCTCGGCGTCGTGATGGCCGCCGTCGACACCACCATCGTGGTCCTCGCCCTGCCCGAGATCCAGCGCTCGCTGCACGTCGGGCTCTCGGGCGTGATCTGGGTGATCATCGGGTACCTGCTCGTGATCACCGTGCTCGCGACGCAGTTCGGGCGTCTCGGCGACATGTTCGGCCGCGTCCGCATGTACGAGGCGGGCTTCGTGATCTTCATCGTCGGCTCCGCGCTCTGTGCGCTCGCGAGCGACGAGGCGACCATCATCGCGTACCGCGTCATCCAGGGACTCGGCGGCGCGCTGATCACGGCGAACAGCGGCGCCGTCATCGCCGACACGTTCGCGCCGGAGAAGCGTGGGCGCGCCTACGGGTACGTGTCGGTGGGTTGGAGCGTCGGTGCGATCCTCGGGATCCTCCTGGGCGGCGTCATCGTGACCTACGTCGACTGGCGCTGGATCTTCTGGATCAACGTGCCCACCGGCGTCGCCGCCGTCCTCCTCGCCCTGCGGGTGCTGCACGACGAGGCGAAGCACGTCCGCGAGCGGGTCGACGTCCCGGGAATGCTGCTGCTCGGCGCGGGAGTCTTCGGGGTGCTCTGGGCGATGACGAAGCTCTCGACGTCCTCTTTCAGCGTCGAGGTGGCCGGGTTCCTCATCGGCGGCGTCGTCCTCCTCGCGGCGTTCGTGGTGGTGGAGCACGTGACGGACTCCCCGATGCTCGACCTCTCGCTCTTCAAGATCCCCACGGTGAGCCCGACGATGCTCGCCTCCCTGTTCCAGGCGATGGCCAACTTCGCGGTGCTCTTCCTCGCCATCATGTACCTGCAAGGCGTGCGGGACCTCAGCCCGCTCCACGCCTCGCTGCTGCTCGTGCCCGGGTACCTGGTCGTCGGCCTGTCGGGCCCCGTCGCGGGTCGCCTGACCGACCGCTGGGGAGCCGTGTGGCCGGCGACGGCCGGGCTCGCCACCGAGGTCGTCGCCCTCCTCATGTTCGCCAGCCTCCAAGAGCACACCTCGGTGTGGCTCGTCGTCGCAGCCTCGATCGTGAACGGGGTGGGCGGCGGGCTGTTCTTCCCGGCGAACACCACCGCCGTGATGCGCGCCGCACCGCGTGAGCTGTTCGGGGTGGCGTCGGGGACGTTGCGGACGTCGAGCAACGTCGGCATGGTCTTCTCCTTCGCGGTCGCGGTGCTCGTGGCGGGCCGGGCGATCCCGCACAACGTGGCCTTCGCGATCTTCGTGGGCACCACCCACCTCACCCAGCGGCTCGCCGGGTCGTTCACCGACGGCCTCCATGCCGCGTTCTACGCGTCGATCGCGCTCATGGCGATCGCAGCCGTCTTGTCCGCGACGCGTGTCCTGCACTTCTGGCGCGAGCGGCAGCCGCGCGTCGAGACCGTCGCGAGCGAATAGAGGGCGACAGGCGTGCCGGCGACGGGCGTGCCGGCGGCTGCAGCGGCCGCAACCCGCGAAAAACGGGGAAATGCCGGGGAAATTCTTCGCGAACTGCAAAGACAAACGCGCCGCGCTTTGGCACACTGGGACTGTCGGAGCGCCACCCGACGGGTCAACGGACCCCACGGGCGGACGGACCGCTCGCAACGAGGACGTGCGGTGTCGGAAAGGGGTCGGAGACGATGGAAGAGCACCCGATCGAACGGTTCGACCCCCTGCTGCGCAACATGCTTGCCTGGCACCTCGTCGAGGAGACCGGCGAAGGCGGCTGGGTGCTCCGGCCGGAGGTCGCAGCTCGGCTGACGCTCCTCGTCAGGTACACGAAGGGCGACGAGCCGTCCGAGGTCGTCTACTTCGGGCACGTCTGCGCCGGCTGCAGGTCGAGCGGGCTCACGCGCTTGCGGGACGGCCGGTACCTGTGCGACGACTGCCGGAAGGCAGCGGACCTGGCTGCCGTCGCGACGCTGCTCCCGGAGCCCGAGGCTCCGAAAGCCCGCCGGTTCAGCAGGTCCCGCGAGATCGCGAGCTGATCCGGCCCGAACAGGCCCCGTGCCCAGCCTGCGCGGGCGCGACAGGACCGTGCGGGCGCAGGCCGGCGGGTCGATAGAGTCACTGGCCGTGCAGACGCCTGGATCTTCGACCGTGAGCGTCCTGGGCCACCGAGTCGAGCGCCGCGAGGACCCGCCGCTGCTCACCGGCGCGGCCGAGTACCTCGCCGACCTGCGGCCCGACGGGATGCTCCACGCGGTCTTCGTGCGCTCGAACGTCGCGCACGGGGAGCTGCGGGGGGTGGAGGTCGCCGACGCGCTCGCGCGGCCCGGCGTGGTCGCCGCGTTCAGCGCCGACGACCTCGGGCTGCCGGACATTCCCGAGTGGCCCCGTCCCGACGGGCAGCCCCGCCCGGAGCTCGCGAGGCCGTGCCTTGCGAAGGGCCGAGTCCGCTTCGTCGGGGAGGCGGTGGCGGTGGTGGTCGCCGAGTCGGAGGCCGCGGCCGTCGACGCGGCGGAGCTGGTCGTCGTGGACGTGGACCCGCTGCCTGTCGTGATCGACCCGCTGGAGGCGCTCGGTCCGGACTCACCGCAGTTGTTCCCCGAGCTGGGGACGAACGTGGTGCTCGAGGCGGGCCCTGCAGTCCCCGACGCGCTGTCCGGCGCCGAGGTGGTCGTGCGGGCTCGCTTCGTGAACCAGAGGGTCGCGGCCGTGCCGATGGAGCCGAACGGGACGCTCGTGATCCCCACTCCCGATGGCGGCCTCGACTGCGTGATGAGCTGCCAGGCGCCGTTCCTCGTCCGTCGCGGGATCGCCCGCGCCCTGGGGCTCGACGAAGCGAGCGTGCGGGTGCGCACGGTCGCGGTGGGCGGCGGGTTCGGTGCCAAGGGCGGCGTCTACCCCGAGCAGGTCGTCGTCGCGGCGCTCGCCGCGCGGCTCGGCCGGCCCGTCCGCCACGCGGAGACGCGCTCGGAGAACCTGGTTGCGATGAGCCAGGGGCGCAGCCAGGTCCAGGACGTGGCGCTCGGGGCGCGCCGGGACGGGACGATCGTGGGGCTCGAGGCGAGGACGGTGACCGACGTGGGGGCGTACCCCTGGCGTGGTGCCATCCCCTTTCGGACCGCGCGGCTGATGGCCACCGGCGTCTACCGGATCCCGAGCCTCGCGCTCACCTCGCTCGGCGTGGTCACGAACGCGACGCCGATCGGTCCCTACCGCGGCGCCGGACGTCCGGAGGCGACGGCGATGCTCGAGCGCGCGATCGACATGCTGGCCGCCGAGCTGGGAAAGGACCCCGTCGAGGTGCGGCGCGTGAACATGCTCGCGCCCGGCGATTTTCCCTACACGACGGCCACCGGCGCCGTCTACGACAGCGGCGAGCTCGGGCGCGCGCTCGACAGGGTGCTCGAGCTCGCCGGGTACGACGACGTCCGCGCCGAGCAGCAGGACCGGCGCCGCCGCGCGGACCCGATGGCCCTCGGCCTCGGCCTCTCGACCTTCGTGGAGGTGAGCGGCTCGGGTGGGGAGTACGGCGGCGTGTCGATCGGCGAGGACGGGGTGGTCGTCGTCACCACCGGCGCGTCGCCGCACGGCCAGGGCCTCGCGACGGCGCTCGCCCAGATCGTCGGGGCAGAGCTCGGGGTCGAAGTGGAACGTGTCCGCGTCGTGCACTCGGACACGGCCCTCGTGCCCGAGGGCGTCGGCACCTTCGGGTCCCGTTCCGGCCAGCTCGCCGGCAGCGCGGCGCTCAACGCCGCCCGCGCCGTCGTCGACCAGGCACGTGCGCTCGCCTCCGGGCTCCGTGAGGTGGCGCCGGCGGACCTCGTCGTGGTCGGCGGCGGACTGGCGGTCGCGGGCGTCCCCGCGAGCGTGCTCGGCTGGGCGGAGCTGGCGGCGGCCGCGCCAGAAGGCCGGCTGCACTCCGAGGGCGACTTCACACAGGAACTCGGCACGTACCCGTTCGGGGCGCACGTGGCGATCGTGGAGGTCGACACCGAGACCGGCCGCGTCTCGCTCGTGCGGCTCGTCGCCGTCGACGACTGCGGGACCGTCGTGAACCCGATGATCGTGGAGGGGCAGGTGCACGGCGGGCTGGCCCAGGGCATCGCCCAGGCGCTGTTCGAAGAGGTCCGTTACGACGGGCTCGGCAAC
This sequence comes from Actinomycetes bacterium, assembly GCA_021785095.1. Next base: position 1,446 of record JAJYGM010000723.1, on the reverse strand, counting down.
CCGTTGACGGCGACCCTCGCGGACTACGGCATGCCGAGCGCCGCGGAGCTTCCCTCCTTCGAGCTGGACGGGACCGTGACCCCCTCCCCTCGGAACCCTCTCGGCATGAAGGGGGTCGGCGAGTCGGGCACGGTCGGTGCCACCGCCGCCGTCCAGAACGCGGTCGTCGACGCGCTGTCGCCGTTCGGCGTCCGGCACCTCGACATGCCGCTCACCCCCGAGCGTGTCTGGCGTGCCATCCGTGCCGCCGGTGCCGCCGACGCGCCCGGCCGCCCAGCCGACGCGCCCGGCCGGTCGTAGGCTGCGTCGAATGGCTTTCCTCATCCGCAAGCTGCTCCGAGTGCTGCAGCTCCGACGCGAGCAGCGCCGGCGATCCCGTCGCTGACGCGTCGGGCGACGTGGCGCGCCCGCCTCGGGTGTCGTCGCCCCGTGCCAGCTGGAAGGCGACCGCCCGCGCGCTGACCGCGCGCATCCGCCGGGACCGGGTCTCCGTCTCCGCAGGGAGCCTCGCCTACCACGGCTTCTTCGCCTTCTTCCCGGCGGTGATCGCCGCGCTGGGCGTCCTCACGCTCGTGCACGCCGGTGCCGGGACGGTCCACCACGTGGTCCACGGCATCGCAAAGGCACTCCCCCCGGGCGTGGCGGGCGTGTTCGAGGGCGCGGTGCGCGCCGCCACCAGGCGAGACGAGGGCTCGGCCGTCGCGGTGGTGATCGGCACTGTCGTGGCGTTGTGGAGCGCCACCAGCGCGGCCGCCGTGCTGCAGCAGGTCCTCGACGTCGCGTACGGGGTGCCGACCGATCGGAAGTTCGTGGCACGCCGGGCCCGCGGTCTGTCGCTCCTGGCGCTGACCGCCGTGCTCGGGGGCCTCGCCGCAGCACTGGTGGTCTTCGGTCAGGCGATCGGGCTGGCGATCCGCGGAGTACCGTCCGGGGGGGCGGGCTTCACGGTCTCCTGGACGATCTTCCGGTGGGTCGTCGCGTCCGCCTCGATCTCGGTCCTGTTCTCCAGCTACTACGCCTTCGGCCCGAACCGGAAGCGGGCGCCCTGGAGGTGGGTGACAGCGGGAAGCCTGCTCGCGACCGCGGTGTTCCTCGCCGGGTCGCTCGGCTTCTCGTTCTACGTCAGCTCGCTCGGCTCGTACGCGAAGACCTACGGCAGCTTCGCGGGCGTGGCCATCTTCATCTTCTGGCTCTACCTGAGCTCGCTCGCGGTGCTCGTCGGGGGCGAGCTGAACGCCGAGCTCGAACGCACTGGAGGAGCGGGAGCCGCCGAGGCGGCCGCCCGTCAGCCCTCGGCGGGAGATCGCGGGGTCGGGGTTCGGGCTGCGGACCGACCCGGCGCGGCGCCGACGAGCGGCGACCCGCGCCCACCGGCGCGGTCGCCCGGGGCGCCGCCCGCGGCGCCGCCCTCGCCCGCGGCCGCGCGGCCCCGGCCTGCCGCGCCCG
>JAJYGM010000682.1 GCA_021785095.1 Actinomycetes bacterium | reverse complement strand
CAAGACGGCGGGGCAATGACCTACGTCGCGACGGCGCAGATCACCGACGAGGACATGGCGCGCCGCGTCGCCGTGCACCGAGCGCGCCGTCCGCCGGCCTGGCGCACTGTCGAGGTGCGCTCGAGCGCGGAGCTGCCCACGCTCTTGGCACGCCTCGACGGCGTCGCCCTCGTCGACAGCCTCGGCGCCTGGGTTGCCTCGGCACCGGGCCTGGAAGTCGACGAGCAGGCACTCGTGGCTGCTCTCCAGGCGCGACCGAAGAGCACCGTCGTCGTGACGGAGGAGGTCGGGCTGGCCGTGCACCCACACTCCGCTGCCGGGCGGGCGTTCGTCGACGCCCTCGGGCACCTGAACCAGGCGGTGGCCGCCGTCGCCGACCGGGTGCTCCTCGTCGTGGCCGGCCGTGCGCTGGAGTTGTAGTGCTCGCCGCTCTCGGGTTCCTCACCCCCTTCGGGCCAGCCCGGGCGCCCACCCCGAGCGCCTTGCGCTGGTTCCCCGTCGTCGGAGCGATCGTCGGCGCTGGCGTAGGGCTCGTGTGGTGGGCCTCTGCGAGGGGATGGCACGGGGACCTCGTGCCTGCGGGGCTCGCCGTAGCGGCGGACCTCGCCCTGACCGGCATGCTGCACGTCGACGGGTTGGCCGACAGCGCGGACGGGCTGCTCCCGCACCTCAGCCGCGACCGCAGGCTCGAGGTCATGTCCCAGCCCGACGTCGGCGCCTTCGGGTTGGCTGCCACCGTTGCCGTGCTCTTCCTGCGCTTCGCGGCGTTCGACACCCTGCGTCCGGACATCGCGCTCGTCGTCGGGATCTGGTGCGTGTCCCGCTCGCTCATGACGGCGGCCATGGTCGCGCTCCCCTACGCCAGGTCGTCGGGAGGCCTCGCCACGGCGTTCCTCGGAGGGGGACGCCGTGGCACGGCTGCCGCCGCGTCAGCGGGAGTCGTCGCAGGAACGCTCGTCGCCGTCTGGGCAGGAGGGCCGGCTGCTGCTGCGGGCATCGGCACCGGAGCCGCCGCCGCCGCGGCCATCGTCTGGCTGGCTCACCGCCGGCTCGGCGGCTTCACGGGCGATGTCCTCGGGGCAGCGGTCGTCGTCTCCGAGACGGCAGCGCTCCTCGTCTCGGGAGCCCGATGGTGACCCGGTGGCGATCACGGGGCGCATGGGCCGCCGGGGCGGTGGTGCTCGACAGCCTCGTCGGGGATCCCCCGGACCGGCTACACCCTGTTGCGTGGTTCGGCCGGGCCATGGCACGCCATGACGCGGCCACGTGGAGCGATGACCGCAGGTGCGGCGTCCGACACCTCTGCACCGGTCTCATGACCGCCGGCTTCCCCACTCTCGTGGTGGGCGCCGCAGCCCGTCGGTTCGGCGGGGTCTCCGCACAGCGCGCGTGGTCGGTCGTCGTGGTCGCCACGACGCTCGGGGGCCGCAGCCTCGACCGACACTCCCTCGAGATCGCCGACGCGTTGGCGTCGGGACGGATCGACGCGGCACGCCGAGCGCTCCCGGCACTCGCCGGACGCGACCCGACGAACCTCGACGAGGGCGAGATCGCCCGGGCGGTCGTGGAGTCACTGGCCGAGAACAGCGTCGACGCCGTCGTGGCGCCGCTCTTCTGGGCGGCGGTGGCCGGCCCCGTCGGCGCAGCAACCTACCGTGCCGTGAACACCCTCGACGCGATGGTCGGCCACCGCAGCGACCGTTACCGCCGCTTCGGCTGGGCGTCGGCACGCGCCGACGATGTCGCCAATTTCCTGCCGGCACGCATCGCCGCGGGGCTCGTGGCGCTGTGCGCGCCGAGCCGCGTGCCACACATCGTCCGGGCAGTTCGCCGGCACGCGCCGAAGCACCCCTCCCCGAACGCCGGCGTGATCGAAGCCGCCTTTGCCGCTGCGCTCGGCCTCCGCCTCGGCGGGACCAACCGCTACGGCGGCGTGATCGAGCATCGGGCGGAGCTGGGAGACGGACGCGCCGTCGCGACGGCGGACATCGCCCGTGCCCGCCAGCTCGCGCGCCGGATCACCATCACTGCGGCCGCGGCCCTCGCCTCCCCTTCGTTGTTCAGAGTCGTGCGCCTCTCGACGACTCGCCGAAGCCGCCGAGGCGCCCGATGACGGTCTGCCCTGCCGGTCGGGCTGCGCACGGCGGCGACGGCGCACGCTTGGCCGCCGAGCTCGGCATCGATCCGGCATCCGTCCTCGACCTGTCCGCAAGCCTCTGTCCTGCGGCGCCTGACCCCTCCGACGTGCTTCGCCAGCACCTCGACGCCATCGGCCGCTACCCGGACACGACCCGAGCCACGGCGGCCCTCGCCGACGCGATGGGGGTCGCGGCCGAGCACCTCGTGCTCACCAACGGCGGGGCGGAGGCGATCGCGCTAACCGGGTCGATCCTCGGCGGGACGGTCGAAGAACCCGACTTCTCCTTGTACCCGCGCAGCGGCGGACCTCGGTGGAGGTCCAACCCGAACAATCCGCTCGGGACGCTCGCCTCGCTTCATGCCAAGAGCGCGGTGTGGGACGAGGCGTTCTGGCCGATCGCCTCGGGCACGTGGACCCGGGGGGACTACCTGCACGGTTCGGTCGTCGTTGGGTCGCTCACGAAGCTCCTCGCGTGCCCCGGGCTCCGCCTCGGCTACGTGCTCTGCGCGGACGACGATCTTGCGGGGCAGATCCGCGGGCGACAGCCCGAGTGGTCGGTGAACGGCCTTGCTGCAGACGCTCTGCCCGACCTGCTACGCGCCGTCGAGCTGCAGGCATGGTCCCGGCAGACCGCGGCGCTCCGCCGGCAGCTGGCCGATCTGCTCGGCTCGCACGGCCTCTCGGTGCGCGCCGGGGACGCACCGTGGGTCCTCGTCGAGGACGCCGGGGCGCTCCGGACGGAGCTGCTGGCCCACGGGATCGTCGTGCGCGACTGCACGAGCTTCGGCATGGCCGGCACCGTCCGCATCGCGGTCCCCCGCCAGGACCAGCTGGCCCGCCTCGAGGGCGCGCTTCGCCGTCTGGGGGGAGCGGAGGAGCGGCGACGCGGCTTTTCGAACCCGAACACGGAGCGCGCGCTGCGATGACGGTGTACCTGGTCGGCGCAGGACCCGGCGACCCGGGCCTCCTCACGCTCCGCGGGGCAGAGCTCCTCGGCAGCGCAGACGTCGTCCTCTACGATCGCCTGGTCACGCCCGACGTCCTGCGCCTGGCGCGGAGCGAGGCGCTCTGCATCGACGTCGGCAAGTGGCCGGATCCTGATCAGGCAGCGGCCGACCACCACCAAGACGACATCGGGCACCTGCTCGTCGAGCACGGCAGGAACGCCGAGGTCGTCGTGCGGCTGAAAGGCGGCGACCCGTTCGTCTTCGGGCGAGGCGGCGAGGAGATCGAGGTCCTCGAGCGCGCCGGGATCGCCTGGGAGGTCGTCCCGGGAGTGACCTCGGCGCTCGGGGTGCCCGGTGCGGCCGGCATCCCCGCCACGCACCGCGGACTCGCCACGTCGGTCACGATCGTCACCGGTCAGACGCGCCGTCACGACCCCTCGTCGGGCTGGCGCGACGAGCCGGACTGGGAGGCGCTCGCCCGAACTGGAGGGACCCTCGTCATCCTCATGGGGATGGGGTCACGCTCCTCCATCGCTGCTGCCCTCCTCCACGCGGGCAGAGCTCCCGACACCCCGGTCGCCGTGATCCAGAACGGCACCACTCGAGCGCAGCGGATGGTCTGCACCACGCTCGCCGGCCTCCCCGACGTCGATCTCGGCCCTCCTGCGGTCATCGTGGTCGGAGCGGTGGTCGACCTCGGCCACCACGCACGTGGATCGAAGGAGCCGGGGAGTGAGCGGGCGAGCCGGCCGGGGCTGGCAGACCCGTAGGGCGCATGGTGGCGGGGCCCGGGCGATCCTCCCCGGCCGAGGCGGCGCTCGAAACCGAGCTCGACGTCGCGATCGACGCGTGGGCCGAGTGGTTCGACGAGCGCCAGCTCCTCGGGACGCTCGTATGTTGCATGCCAGTTGCAGTCGACTACGCCTACTGCGATCGCCATCCTTCTCCCAAGGTGGCGTGAGAGGTCAAAGCCGAAGAGCCTCCGCAGGACCCAGGCCGCTCCAACCATCCCGGCATCCAAGGCGGCGACGCCGCGTGAGGTCGCGAACTCGCCCGGCGAGCGGCCTCAGGGTCATGTGCGGAACTTCGGCATCACATGGGTGGCGAACAGCTCCTGCGCCTTGATCGCCTTCCAGTGCTCCACGCCGCCCGGATTGGTGGTGATGGCGATCTCGGTCAAACCGTCGCAGACGTCGATCGTCTCGCGTATGCGAGAGACGACGTCCTCTGGGGTCCCGACCCAGACAATGTCGCTCTCGATCATCTTGTCGTATGGCGTCTGCGCGAGCTTTTCCAAGATGCCCGAGACGTAGAACCCGTACCCTGCAGCGTTGAGCGCCTCGGCCGGTGGCGGCGCGAAGTCGGTCAGAGGGGAAGCATTGCCTTCGAGGTAGCCGCGCATGTGGCGCTCCGCCTCGCGCCTTGCAAGCTCGCGATCTTCGTCGATGTAGCACGCGTGGATCCACACGATGTCCGGCGTCGTCCCATACTCGGAGCACTTCGCTCGGTAGTAGTCCAGTTGGTTCTCGAGCGCCGAGTACGGGAGGAGCGGTGGCACTGCCACACCCCATCCATGCTTCGCCGCCAGGTCGTACGTACGGTCGGACGTGCCGCCGAGGATGACACGGAAGTTGTGCCCGCTGAACGGCACCACGTGGCTCTCGTCAACGTTCCAGTACTCGCCGTGGAACGAGACCACGTCTTTCTGCAGGGCTTCGATGAAGAGGTCAAGCGCCTCTTCGTAGCGTGGCCGGGAGGTCGAGTCCAGCGGGAGACCCGCAGGCATGGGGATCCAGCCATGCCCGCGACCCACTCCGAACTCGTAGCGCCCCTGCGTCAGTATCGAGAACTCGTGGATCATCGCGGCGAGCACAAGCGGGTTGTGGTACGGCAGGATGTGGAGCATCGCGCGCAACTTGATGTTTCGCGTCCGCGCAGCCGCGACGCCGAAGAGGCCGAAGACGTTCACGGAAGCCGAGAACTTCGGGAAGAACGCGTGCTCGACAGCCAGGTACGCGTCGTAGCCCAGGCGGTCTGCGTTCTCTATCTGCTCGAGCACTTCACCGTAGAGGGTGTCGTATGACTTGCCGGGCCAGCTCTGCAGCTCCGAGTAAATGCTGAACCTCACTCTTCTCTCCTATCTGCTTTCCCAGTATTGTTTCTCTGCGTCACGCGCTTCTTCCTTTGTCCGCTGACCTCGACGGTCCTCGCCACGCTCGGCTCGAGCAGGCCGCCGAGCTGCTTGAACGTCCGATCGTGGTAGAGCAGGGGGCTCGAGACGTCCTCTCCGACGATGACTTGTTCGACCACGCCGATGACGAGCGTGTGGTCGCTCACCTCGAACGTCTGGCCAGCCGAGCAATAGAAGCTTGCGAGCGCTCCGGCGACGATCACCGGTCCGTCGACACCTCGACGTTCGCAATAGACGTCGATGCGCTTCGGCCCGCCTGGGACGGCCCCGAGCTCAGCAAGGTGCAGGTGCTGCGTGCCGAGAATGGAGAGCCCGAAGCGCCGTCGGCGCAACAGCGGTTCGCGGCAGCTCGCCGAGTGCGCGAGCGACACAAGCACCTGCGGCGGGCTCGCGGAGACCGAGCAGAACGAGTTGATCGTCAGCCCCAAGACCTCTCCGTGCTCTTGGACGGTCACGATCCCGACCCCGGTCCCCAGCGCGCGCATCGCATCTCGGAAGGTCTCCGAGCCCGGCAATGCACGTTTCACGGTGAAGGCCTCGGCCCATTCATTCAGTCCACCGACGATCTCGAGGTCGGCGTAGTCAGTCACGGTGGCCAACCATCTGGCTACTCCACGCGCCCACGTGGGATCGCTTGCAGGAGCTCGCCGTGCGCCCGGCATGACATGGGCTCTTG
>JAJYGM010000724.1 GCA_021785095.1 Actinomycetes bacterium | reverse complement strand
CCACTTCGAGCCGCTCCAGTTCCTCGGGCTCGCGGTCTTCGGGATCGCGCTCGGTGTGTTGGCTTCGTGGAGCCGGCGGCTCGGACCGAGCACGGTTGCGCACGCCTCCTTCAACGCTGTCGCGGTCGCCACACTGGTCCACTTCCACTGACTCCCGAATTCCACTGACTCCCGAAGCCCCCGCGGTTCACGCCCGCCGGTTCTGGCGTTCGCGCCTCCGCCGCGACCGGTTCCAGAGCTCGGCCGGGCAGGATGGGGGGGTGCGCCGCCCGACGCTCGCATCGCTCGTCACCCTCCTCTGCGTGGGAGGTGCCGCGCTCTTCGTGTTCGTGGCGCTCAACCCAACGCTGATCTTCCGCGACACGCTGACGGCGGGCGGTGACACGGGCGCGCACGTCCTCGTCGCGGCCTACCTGAAGCAGCATCTCCTCCCGCACGGCGAGATCACCGGCTGGAGCCCCGACTGGTTCGCGGGCTTCCCGATGCTCGTCTTCTACTTCCCGCTCCCCGAGCTGCTCGTAGTCGGCTTCAGCTACCTCGTCGCCTACGGCATCGCCTTCAAGCTGGTCACGATCGTCGGCCTCGTTGGCCTCCCGGTGGCCGCCTGGGCCTTCGGCCGTCTCGGGAACCTGCCTCGCCCGCTCCCGGAGTGCCTGGCCCTGGCGACCCTCCCGTTCCTCTTCGACACCAGCTCGACGATGGAGATCGCCGGCGGCAACATCCCCTCGACCCTCGCCGGCGAGTACGACTTCGCGATCGCGCTGGTCCTGATCCTCGTGTTCCTCGGGGTCACGATGGCCGGGCTGCGAACCGGGCGCCACCGCGCGCTGGCTGCGGTGCTGCTCGGTGCGGCGACCCTCTCCCACATCGTCCCCGTCATGTTCGGCGCGTGGGGGGCGATCCTCCTCGTGCTCTTCGGACCGGGCCAGGGAGGGCTGAAGGGCCGGTTGCGCTGGGGCATCCCCGTCGGTGTCGTCGGGGCGACACTGGCGGGGTTCTGGCTGATCCCCTTCGCGGCGTATCTCGGCTACACGACGAACATGGGATGGGTCAAGGTGACGACCTACGCCCAGTACCTCGCGCCGCCGGGGCTGCGCTGGGGTCTGGCGCTGGCCGCCGTCGGTGCGCTGTTCGCGTTCGTGAACCGCCGCCCGGCCGCGAAGCTCCTGGTGGCGCTCGCGGTGAGTTTCGGTGCCGCCTTCATCCTCATGCCCCAGGCCAAGCTGTACAACCTGCGCCTGCTGCCGTTCTGGGTGTTGTGCGTGTACTTGCTGGCAGGAGTCGCGGTTGCCGAGATCGGGCTGGTTCTCGGCCAGCTCTGGGACCAGCGGCGCGAGTCGCTCACGGCCTGGCCGCTCGACGGGTCCGAAGTCGCGTTCGGCCCGGAGGCTGGCGCGGTCGGCACCGTCTCGCTCCGCCGCGCGCTTGCGGCCGTGCGCGCGCCGGAGCGCGTCGACGGTGCGGCGGACGCGGGTCCTGCGGACCGCCATGCATGGCCGGAGACCAGGCGTCCGGCGCCGATGCCGGGGGCCGGCGGGCGCGACGGCGGGGGTGGTGGCGGTGCGGGCCCCGGGTGGCGTCGCGGCCCCCACTCCGAGCAGGGCCGGCGGCGCGCGGCGCTCTGGACACCGGTGGTTGTGCTGGCGGCGACCCTGGTCGGCACGGCGATCCCCCTCTACGGGCTCCCCTCGTGGTCGCCCGTCAAGGCGGCACCGACCAGCTACATCCCGAGCTGGGTGAGCTGGAACTACACCGGCTACCAGGGGAAAGCGACCTGGCCGGAGTACCACGCGGTCATGGAGATGATGTCCAAGGTCGGTGCGAAGTACGGCTGCGGGCGGGCGATGTGGGAGTACGAGGAGCCGGAGCTGAACAGCTTCGGGACGCCGATGTCGCTCATGCTCCTGCCCTACTGGACCGGCGGCTGTATCGACTCCATGGAGGGACTGCTCTTCGAGTCGTCCGCCACCACGCCGTACCACTTCTTGAACCAGGCGGAGCTCTCGGCGAATCCCTCCGAGGCGATGGTCGGGCTCCCCTACGGGCCGCTCGACGTGCCCCTCGGCGTCGAGCACCTCCAACTCCTCGGGGTGCGGTACTTCATGGCGTTCACCCCCCTGGTCGAGGCGCAGGCGGCCGCCGATCCGGCACTGAAGCTGGTTGCCACGTCGGGGCCGTGGCTCAACGACACGTCCTCCACGGCGCCGAACGGTGACCCCCAGGACCAGACCTGGCGGGTCTACCTCGTGAGGAACTCCGCCCCCGTCACGGCGCTCAGCGACCAGCCGGTCGTGATGACCGGCCTGCCCCATGGGGAGAAGGCGTGGCTCGCCGCCGCGCTGCCGTGGTACCTCACGCCGACCCGCTGGCACGTGCCGGAGTCGTACTACGGCCCGAAGAACTGGCTCCGGGTTCCCTACACCGACCCTTCGCCGCCCGCGGTCCCGGTGGCGAAAGCGACCGTCTCCGACATCGTCGAGCGGAACCAGTCCCTCAGTTTCAACGTCTCCCGGACCGGCACCCCGATCCTGGTCAAGACCTCGTACTTCCCGAACTGGAAGGCCAAGGGGGCAGCAGGTCCGTACCGGGTGACGCCGAACGAGATGGTGGTGGTCCCGACCTCACGCCACGTCGTCCTCCGCTACGGCACCACTCGCTACGACGAGCTCGGCTGGGCGCTCACGGCGCTCGCGATCGTGGCGATCGTCGGGATGAGCGTCGCCGACCAGCGCACGCGTCGCCGCTCGGCAGCCAACGCCAGCGCTCCACCTGGGACCGGGCCGGGAGGGGGCGACGGTGGCCGCGGCGGCAGCAGTCGAACGCGGCCAAGGGGTCGACACGGTGGGGGCGGTCTCCTCGCGCCTCGCGGCGCACACTTCGCCCCGCGAGCCTGATTCCGCGACCCTGATTACGCGAGCTCGGCTCCCGGGCCCGATCCCCGCAGCGTGATCCCCGGGGCGCCATGTTGCCTCGGAGCCGGCCCCCCATCCCGTCAGCCGGGCCGGACCAGCTGGGCTGGGCTAGGGTGAGGGCCGCATGTTGCCCTCCGTCTTCAAGGCCTACGACATCCGTGGGGTGGTCCCCGATGAGCTCGATGCCGCGCTCGCGGAGGCGGTCGGCTCGGCCTTCGCCTCGTGGACCGGCGCCGAGCGGGTGGTGGTCGGGCGGGACATGCGCCCCTCGGGCGTCGAGCTCGCCGCAGCGTTCATCGAGGGGGCGAGCAGCGCCGGAGCCGACGTCGTGGACATCGGCCTCGCCTCGACCGACCTCCTCTACTTCGCCTCCGGGCTGCTCGACGCACCAGGGGCGATGTTCACCGCATCCCACAACCCCGCGCGGTACAACGGCATCAAGCTCTGCCGAGCCGGTGCCGCGCCGGTCGGCCAGGACTCCGGACTGGGAGCGATCGGCGAGCTCGCCCTCGAGCGCCTCGGAGCGCCCGGCGACGGGAGCCGGGGTGCACAGGGGAAGGGATCCGCGAGGTCGGGGCGGCCGACGGGCAAGGTCACCCGCCAGGACCTCCTCGGCGCGTACGTGCAGCACGTCCGGAGCTTCGTCGACACCGCTGCGCTGCGCCCGCTCCGGGTCGTGGCGGACACGGCCAACGGGATGGGTGGTCTCGTCGTCCCGGCGGTCTTCGAGGGGCTGGCACCCTCGCTGGAAGTGCTCTACGCGGAGCTCGACGGCACCTTCCCCAACCATCCTGCGGACCCCATCCAACCAGCGAACACCGCTGCGCTGCGGGCACGAGTCCTGGAGGCCGGTGCCGATGTCGGCCTGGCGTTCGACGGGGATGCGGATCGGGTCTTCGTCGTCGACGAGCGGGCAGAGGGACTCTCGGGGTCGACCACGACCGCGTTGGTCGCGCAGGCAATGCTCGCCAAGCACCCCGGGGCGACGGTCCTCTACAACCTGATCTGCTCCCATGCGGTTCCCGAGGTGATCCGAGAAGCGGGTGGCGTGCCCGTCCGGACCCGAGTCGGGCACTCCTTCATCAAGGCGGTCATGGCGGAGACGGGTGCCGTCTTCGGGGGGGAGCACTCGGGGCACTACTACTTCCGGGACAACTACCGCGCCGACTCCGGGCTGATCGCCGCGCTGGTCGTGCTCGAGCGGATGTCGCTCACGGGCGAGCCGCTCTCCACACTTCGACGCTCGCTCGAGCGCTACGCGGATTCTGGCGAGCGCAACACCGAGGTCTCGGACCCGGCAGCGGTGATCGAGGCCGTGGCGGCCCACTACGCGGGTGCCGCTCGCCTCGACCGGACCGACGGCCTGACGGTCGAGCTCGAGGACTGGTGGTTCAACCTCCGGCCTTCCAACACCGAGCCTCTCCTGCGCCTGAACCTCGAGGCTGCCGACGAGGCGTCGTGCCGTGCCCGGGTCGACGAGCTCCTCGACCTCGTCCGGTCCGCCGCCGCGGCCGCACGCTGACATCCCGGCCGATCGGAGGACGACGATGCCCTTGGACCCGCGCCTGCTAGCGATCCTCGCCTGCCCGGAGGACAAGCGCCCGCTCTACTACTTCGAGGACGAGGAGTCGCTCTACAACCCGCGGCTCCACCGTCGCTACGCCATTCGGGACGGCATCCCGGTGATGCTGATCGACGAGGCCGAGACCGTGAGCGACGAGGAGCACGCCCGGCTGATGGCAAAGGTCGTCGCGGACGGTCTCCCGCCGACCTTCGAGGACCCCGAGGAGTCAACGCCCGAGCGCCCCGAGGAGCCCGTCCTCGAGGATCCCCGGGAGTCCGCCGTCGAGGACCCCGGGGAGTGAAGCCCCTCGGCGCGCCCGATTCGCTCGGCCTCTGGGATGCCGCGCTCGGCCTTCCCGAACAGGTCGAGGAGGCGGTGGACGCAGCCGTCCACAGCGTGCCCGCCCTCGTGTTGCCGCGGCGCGAGACGGTCGAGCAGGTGGTCGTCCTCGGGATGGGTGGGAGCGGTTTGGCCGGGGACGTCCTGGCCGCGGCGGCCGCGCCGTACCTCCCTGTCCCGGTGACGGTCGTGAAGTCCTACAGCATCCCGGCCTACGTGAGCCAGACCACCCTCGTCTTCGCCCTGTCGTTTTCCGGGGCCACCGAGGAGACCCTCGAGGCGGCCCTGGAGGCGGTCCGCGTCGGGGCGGACGTCGTCGCCGTCACGACTGGTGGCGAGCTCGCGGCGTTTGCGAAGGAGGAGGGCCTGGCAACGTTCTTCGTGCCGGCGCGCCTCCCGCTGCCCCGAGCTGCGCTCGGGGCGATGGCCGTGCCGCCGATGGTCGCGCTCGAGGCGGTCGGCCTGTTCCCGGGGGCCCGGACGTGGCTCGGGCTCTCGATCGAGCAGCTTCGCCGGCGCCGCGACCAGCTGCTCCTCGCGGGGAACGTCGCGGAGGAGGTGGCCCGTCGGATCGGCCAGACCATTCCCGTGGTCGAGAGCTCCCGCTCCGTGGGGGTGACGGCCGCGATGCGATGGAAGACGCAGATCAACGAGAATGCGAAGCGCCCGGCATTCTGGGGTGCCCAGCCCGACGCCGGCCACCACGAGGTGGTGGGGTGGGGGCACGCCCCTGAGCGGACGCGGGACCTGCTGAGCCTGCTGCACCTCCGTCACGACGGCGAGCATCCACAGGTGGCGCGGCGCTTCGGCCTCGTCGCCGAGCTGGTGGGGAGCGCGTTCGCCGACGTGATCGAGGTGCATGCAGAGGGTGAGGGTGACCTCGCACAACTCTTCGATCTCGTCCTGGTCGGCGATCTGGTCTCCCTGCACCTGGCGGCCGTCGAGGGAGTCGACCCCGGCCCGGCGCCGGTGCTCGACGTCTTGAAGGCCCGGCTCCGCGGCGGCTGATCACGAAGCGCGGGGCCCCGCCCGCGAGGACCGGACCTGGGCCGATGCCCTCCTCCTCGTCCTCCCGTCGTCGTCCGCGCCGGAACCGTGCGCACCGCCGGGTCCCGGCGCTGCCCAGCGGTAGCATCGCTGCGGGTCAGGTCCAGGTCTGTGGTTGCAAGTCGATGCCAGCCG
>JAJYGM010000148.1 GCA_021785095.1 Actinomycetes bacterium | reverse complement strand
AGTCCTCCTCGTGCACGACGGGTCCGTCGAAGCTCACCCCTTGCTCGGCGTCCTCGGCCGCGAGGACGAAGTACTCGAGGTGGACAGGCACGTCGAGGTCCGGGGTCTCGGCCCAGGTGACACACCCGATCTCGTGCGCGACGTCGACGCCGACCGGGCCGTAGAGCTCGCGGAGGCCGTCTCGGACCGACAACGTCCGGACCGGGAGGACGCGAGCGCTCCCGCCGCCCTGGGCGGTCGTCGTGGCCGCGTTCGGACCGATCACGGCCAAGAGAGCACCGGGGCGCAGGTCGAGCGGCAGGATCGGGGAAGCGTCGCCGTCGGGAGAAGGCGGCTCGTTTCGAAGGAGCACGAACGACTGCGCCGCGAGCTGCCGCGCCAGCTCCCGGCGCTCACCGAGGTTGCGGCGCGGCCGGCGCTCGGCGGGATGGCCCTGCCCGTCGAGCGCACCGACGCGCGCCGCGAGCTGGACGACCCGGCGCGCCCTTTCCGCGACGACGGCCCGGCTCACGTCTCCGCGCTCGACGGCTTCGGCGAGCCTCGCTCCGTAATGGACGGCCGGACCGGGCATCTCGAGGTCGAGACCCGCCAGTGCAGACGGCTCGGTGCTCTGAGTCCCGAACCAGTCCGACATGACGAGCCCGTCGTAGCCCCAGCGCTGCCGCAGGACCTCTTCGAGCAGATGTGCGTGCTCGGCGGCGTACGTGCCGTTGATGCGGTTGTACGACGCCATGATGGCAAGTGGTGCCGCTCGGCGGATGGTGTCCTCGAACGGGGCCAGATAGCAGAGCTCGAGGACACGCTCGTCCACCTCGGACGAGATCGTGTGGCGCTGGAACTCGGTGTCGTTCGCCACGTAGTGCTTCACCGTGGCTGCGACGCCGCGGGCCTGGAGAGCTGTCACGTAGGCGACGGCGAGCTCGGCTGTTAGCACAGGGTCCTCCGAGTAGCACTCGAAGTGCCGCCCCCCGATCGGGTGCCGTTGCAGGTTGATGGTCGGTCCGAGCAGCACGTGCACGTGCTTGTCGGCGCACTCGTCGGCGAGGGCGTCGGCGAGCGCGGCCGCCGCCTGAGGATCAAACGTGGCACCGATCGCCGCGCCGCAGGGGAAGGACACCGACGTCGTTCCGACCGTCCGCTCGCCCCGCACGCCGACGGGACCGTCGGAGAGGTGGACGGCCCCGATCGCGAGCCGTTCCACCGGGTTCGTGTGCCAGAAGTCCCGTCCCGACAAGAGAAGGATCTGCTCGTCGAGGGTGAGCTTCGCGACGAGCTCGGCGGCTCCGTCTCCCGTCGTGGTCAGGTCGTCGCCTGTCATGACTTCACCGTTCCCTCCGATCGGTCAGCTCGTCCAGAGCCGAGTCCGGCACCTCGAGATCGCCCCGGCCGGTCCCGATCGAGAGGTCCGGCTTGAACGTCCCGTGGTAGTCGGAGCCGCCGGTCGCGACAAGGCCGAACTGCTTGGCGATGAGGAGGAGGCGCTGCCGCTCCTCGGAGGTGTAGCGCCCGTACCAGCACTCGAGACCCGTGAGGCCGGAGTCCGCGAGCTCGCCGATCGTGCGCTCGAGATCCGACGCCTTGAGGCCGAGCGACAGGGGATGGGCGAGCACAGCGAGTGCTCTCGAACCGCCGGCCGCCTCGATCGTGGTCTCCGCAGAGATGAAGGCCTTTGGGATGTAGGCCGGTCCCCCCTTGCGGAGCAGGTTGTCGAAAGCCTCCTCGTAAGTCGCCACCACGCCCTTTCTCACGAGCGCGCTCGCGAAGTGAGGACGCCCGAGAGTCGTCCCTCCCGCCTCTGCCCGGACGTCATCGAGCGTGAGATCGATGCCGAGCTCGCGCAGGCGGGTGATCAGCCGCCCGTTGCGGGTCGCTCTGTCGTTCCTGAGACGCTCGAGCTGATCCTGGAGCGGTCCCTCGCCCGGCTCGACGAAGTAGCAGAGCACGTGCATCGTCCCGGGCGTGAACTTGCACGAGACCTCACATCCCGGCACGAAGGTGATCCCGTGCTCGCGTGCAGCGTGACCGGCCTCCTCGATGCCGTCGAGCCCGTCGTGATCGGTGAGGGCGATGGCGCTGCAGCCTGCGGCGGCAGCGAGCTCGATGATGCGATGCGGACCGTCCGAACCATCCGAGCAGGTCGAATGGCTGTGGAGATCGATCATGGCCGCCGAAGCGTACCGGCCCGCGCCCTGACCGGTCCGGGAGACTCCTCGGTCAGACTCGTCGGAGGACCGCCTTGGCACCGGCAGGTGGCAGAATGGCCCCGTGAAGGAGGCCTGCGGCGTCTTCGGCGTGTACGCGCCGGGCGCCCCGGTCGCCCGGCTCACGTTCGACGGCCTCTTTGCACTGCAACATCGCGGGCAGGAGTCGGCGGGCATGGCCGTGAGCGACGGCGAGAGCATCATGGTGTTCAAGGAGATGGGGCTCGTCGCCGCCGTGTTCGACGAGCGGACGCTTGCCACCCTGCAAGGAGACATCGCCCTCGGACACACCCGGTACTCGACGACCGGCCCGAGCACCTGGCACAACGCACAGCCCGTGTACAGGTCCGGAGGACGTGCCGGTTTTGCCCTCGGTCACAACGGCAACCTCACGAACACCGAAGAGCTGGCTGCAGGCGCCGGGATGCTCGGGGTGCTCACATCCGACAGCGACCTCGTGGCAGAGCTGCTCCTACGGCGGTTCCCGCCCGAGCTCGAGGTGGCGCCGCAGGCCTCTCCCGACGACCGAGAGCACGAGGGTGAGGAGGCGGCCGGCGACCTCGTGGATGCTCTCCTGCAAGTGCTGCCCCAGGTCGAAGGCGCCTTTTCCTTCGGGCTGATCGACGCCGGCCGCCTCATCGCGGTCCGCGATCCTCATGGGTACCGCCCACTCTGCCTCGGACGGCTCTCGTACGAGGTCGACGGCTCCGTCCGAACGGGGTGGATCGTCGCCTCCGAGTCGCCTGCGCTCGACGTCTGCGGAGCAGAGCTGGTGCGGGAGATCGCGCCGGGCGAGATGCTCGTCATCGACGGCACCGGGCTGCACAGCCTCTGGCCGTTCGGCTCGCAGGGCGAGCCGAACCTCTGTGTCTTCGAGTTCGTGTACTTCGCACGACCAGACGCCCGTCTGTTCGACAAGGAGGTGTATCCGGTCCGCAGGCGGATGGGAGAGCTCCTCGCCCTCCAGCGACCGGTGGACGCCGACCTCGTCATCGGCGTGCCGGACTCGGGGGTGACGGCGGCAGAGGGCTACGCGGAGACGAGCGGCATCCCCTTCGGGCAGGGGCTCGTGAAGAACCGGTACATCGGACGCACGTTCATCGCCCCGACGCAGGAGGCGCGCGCCCTCGGCGTACGGCGCAAGCTCAATCCCCTCCGCGCCAGCATCGCAGGCAGGCGCATCATCGTGGTCGACGACTCGATCGTTCGCGGCACGACGACGCGCCAGCTGGTCAAGATTCTGCGGGAGGCGGGGGCCACCGAGGTTCACCTGCGGATCTCGTCCCCGCCGATCGAGTGGCCCTGCTACTACGGGATCGACACGCCCTCTCGCTCCGAGCTGTTGGCTGCCTACCGGTCCGTCGAGGAGATCAATGAGCACATCGGCGCCGACTCGCTCGAGTACCTCTCGATCGAGAACCTCCGGTTGTCCGTGGATGCCGACGAGAAGGGCTCGGGCTATTGCTGGGCGTGCCTGACCGGCAGCTACCCGACCGCGATCCCCGTCTCGTTCAGGGATGCGAGCTCGGATGTGTCCATGCCGGTGCCCGCGCCCGGAGGATCGCCGCTCGTCGCCTCGGTCTCCCGCTGATCCGAGACACCGGGCTTGGCGCCGGCGAGCTCTTCCTTGCGGCGTGTCGCCCAGCCCGGCCCGCGCAGGACGAAGGAGAGCCGATCTCGCCAGTTCGTCGCGTGGTAGACGTCCTTCAGCATCTCGACGTGCTCATGACTCGCGATGCGGAGCGGGTTGAAGGTGTCGATGTTCCTCGTGAGGCCGTAGCGGACGCGCTCTCGCTCGCGTTCGAACGTCCCGAACAGCCGGTCCCACAGGATGAGGATGCTGCCGTGGTTGCGGTCCAGGTACTGGCCGTTCGCGCCGTGGTGGACGCGGTGGTGCGAAGGTGTGTTGAGCGCCGACTCGGCCGGCCCGAGCGAGCCGATCGTCTCGGTGTGGATCCAGAACTGGTAGAGCAGGTTGACACCGCGGGCCGTGTTGACGAGCTCGGGCCGGACCCCGAAGAGGGCAAGGAGCGAATACGGCACGAAGGCTCCGAACGTGTCCGCCACCGGCTGTCGAAGCGCCGTCGAGAGGTTGTACCGCTGGCTCGAGTGGTGCACGACGTGGATCGCCCAGAGCGCCCTGCACTCGTGCATGAGGCGATGGTTCCAGTAGTAGATGAAGTCCCATCCGAGGATGGCGGCCGCCGTGGCGAGGGTGCCCTTGCCGAGGTCGTCGATGATCCGGTGTTCGCGCATCCGCCTCATGCTCGTGCGGTCCGCCCATGCCGTCGTGAAGGCGACGCCTCCGGCGAGGACTGACACGACCCCGCCGGCGGAGGCGACGGTGCGGGAGGCGTCGCCGAGACGCCCGGAGCGGGTGGCGACCCGGTCGGCGAGAGTCGTCAGCGCCGCAGCCGAAGCGGCCGCGATCGGGAGCACCTTGCCGTACCTGCCGCGCCCGGGAGTGACCGGGCGGAGCAGCTTCGGCAAGACGATCGGCAGGAACAGGCTCCCGACCCCCATCGTCAGGCTCGCGATCGTGTCCTGTCGCTCGTAGACCCCGGCGGAGACGTCGCGGCCGTTCCGGTCCGACGTGACGCCGTCGGGGTCGGTCTCGAGCTCCCGGTTCCGCAGCCAGAGGTACTCGGCACCCATGGTCCCGAAGTAGAAGGGAATCGCGGTGACCGTGAGGTCCTTCATCGGGTCGCGACGCTAGCTCGGCGCATCGGCCGCAACGACGGCTCGGTCGGAGCGTGCGGGCGACCGTGCGCGACGGCCGCGCGCCGTGTCGAGAGGTGTCGCCGGCAGCGTGGTTGCGCCGAGCAGGGCCTGGCGCGACGGCCCTCGATCTGCCACCGTTGACGGCGGTGAGCACGATCGAGCACCTGCGGCACACCCGAACCGAGGCACTTGCACTGATCGGCGACCTCGAGCGCGAAGCGGCTGCGATCGCGGCATCGACTGCCGGCAGCCCGGACGACGAGCACGACGCGGAAGGCTCGACCATTGGTTTCGAGCGTGCACGGGTCGCCTCCCTGCTGGAGAGTGCGAGGGTGTCGCTCGCCGGCGTCGACGAGGCGCTCGACCGCGCCCGGCAGGGGAACTACGGCCGCTGCGACCAGTGCGGCGACCTCATCGGCGAGGAGCACCTGCCCCCGGACATGCGACCGATGCGCGCCGAGGCGGCGTAGGCCCGCCCGGTCATCAGCGCCGTCACCGCCGACGCGAAGGCGCGCCTGCTCGACGAAGTGGCCGAGGACTACATCACCAAGCCATACCACTATCCCGAGGTCCGTGCGCGTATCCAGCGCGTGCTGCGACGGCTGCGGGATCGGATCCCGAGGCGGCCCCTCGTTCTCGGCCCCAACCTCGTTCTGGAGTTGCATCGCCGGGTGGCCATCGTGGGCGGCCGGGAGACCGGCCTCACGCCGATCGAATACCGCCTGCTGCACGTCCTGGCCGCGAGGCTGGGCGAGGTGGTTCCGACGGAGGTGCTCCTGGCGCGTGGCTGGATGGAGGGCGAGGAAGCCGATGCGTCGTACGTATGGGTCTCGATGCGCCGCCTGCGCCAGAAGATCGAGCTCGATCCGGACCATCCGACCCACCTCCTGACCGTTCGGGGTCTCGGCTACCGACTGGTGGCGGTCGATGGCCGGGCCTGACCCGCTCCGCGCCCGGATCGCCTCGCACCAGGCCCTGGCCTCCCCGGCTCCGGAGCCCGTCCACGGGTCCGCGCCCCCGAACGGGTCCGCGCCCGCGCGCAGCACCTGGAGTGGCGCGCACCTGTCGCTCCGCGTCCTG
>JAJYGM010000324.1 GCA_021785095.1 Actinomycetes bacterium | reverse complement strand
TCTCGATCTCCGCGGCTTCCCGGTGCTCCGACCGCTACCCGTCCGCTCTGGGCTGTTTCGGCGTGGCTGGGCACGGTTGGCCGAGAGCGGCCGACTCCTGGGCCCCACTCTGGCCGCGAGACTGCCTCGAGGTGCCGAATGCGATGCTCCAGGCCGCCAGGACAGCGGAGACGGCAGGGGGTGTCGGTCCGGGCCCTGCTCCACAGCCAGCGGCGCTCGGAGACCACCTGCAGCCGGCGCAGCTCGGCGAGCATGCTCGAGCAGCCCTCCTCGCCCGACGGGCCTCGTGGGAGGCGGACCGCAGTGAGCGTCGCGGTGCTGACGGCAGAGATGGAGGCATCGGGGGCGGAACCCACGAAACTCGCGGTCATCGCGGCGAGCCACTCCTCGGTGGATCCCCCCGGCCGACGCTGACACCAGCACCGCCCCGATGGCCGGGTGGGCCTGGACGGTGACGGCCGCCACGAACGCCTCGCGATCAGGGACGCGCCGGTATGGGGCGGCGGGCGCGACCCCGACGGGGGGGCTGGCCTCGGCCACGGACGGCCAGGGAGAAGTCCCGCACGCCTCGCTCCGCGTGTGGGCGATCACCTCGATGGCCGTGTCCGCCAGCGGGTCGGAGAGATCACCATGGCGGTAACGGCCCGTCCTCGCCCGCCGCTCGGACGGCGGTGGTGCGATCGCTCAGCCTCCCTCTGGCCCGCCGTCGGACCCGACCCCGACCGCCGCCCCACGCACAACCGGGATCGTCCTACCCTCGCCGGAGGAGCGGGAGGGAACTGCCAGGGCGTGCGGAGAGCGGCCCGGCGGGGTCCTCTGCGAGCCCCACGGTTCCTCCCCGCCGTCAGTCCGGCGAGGGCTCGGCGAGCGTGAGGCAGGGCTTGCCGAGCGGGAGGCGAGGGCCGGGCGATCAGATCCGCCGCGGGTCGACCTCGACCCGAACCCCCACGGGGAGCTGGCCGAGGCCCTCGAGGGCGTTGCAGAGCGTCTCGACGTCGGGTGCGCGCACGAGCATCCGACCCCCCGCAGCCGGCACGACCTCGATCGGCGGCTGGAGCGGTACCGTCCAGGCGGCGGCCAGCGGGCCGGTCACCGACGCGAGCGCCGAGTGGGGCGGTAGGCGCAGCAGCGATCGCCTCGGCTCCTCGCTGGCGGTGACCAGGCCGGGCTCGCCCCGCTGGGCGGCGCGCACCACCTCGTGGCCCGGGAGGGAGGTCTGGACGAGGACCCGGCACCCCCGTTCGCGCCCGCCCGCGACACGCGCTGCGCGAGCGACCAGCGCGAGCGCCTCCTCCGCAGCCCGGAGGCGCGCCCCGAGCAGCTCGGTGTCGAGGTCCAGGAGCGCGACGTCACCGGGGGTCCGGCGACCCTCCTCGGCGTCCGCCGCCTCGGCCCGGTGCAGGACCGCCTCCGTCCCGACGACGACCGCGGCGTTGCGCTCGGCTCCGGGCGGGGTGCTCGCCGTGACCTCCACCACCGGGCGGCCCGCGAGCGTCGCGAGCTCTTCGGCCAGCCGAGCGACCCCCGGCCGCCGGCGGCTGAGCTTGGTCGCACCGCAGGCGGCGCAGACACCGGGGCGGCGAGCGCCGCAGCCGGGGCAGCGGAGGCCGGCGCAGGTGTCCTCTTCGAGGGGAGTGCCGCACGCCTCGCAGCGCACCGGCTCGCGACACGCCGCGCAGCACAGCACGCGAGCGCGCCCCGTGCGGTTCAGCACGCAGCGGAGCGGACGGTCCGAGGTGGCCTGGCGTGCGAGCTCCACGACGCGACGGGTGAGCAGACCCTGGCGAGGGTCGACCTCGCGCAGGTCGACGACCTCGAGCGGGGCCCAGCCCCCACGCTCTCGGGCCCGCTCCTCGGCGACGAGCGTGGCGCCGGCGAGGAGCTCGACGGTCGGGCAGGCCGACACCGCGAGCCACGCCGCCCCGGCTCTCGCAGCGCGGGCCCGCGACAGGGCGACGGCGTCCCAGGTGGGGGCCCGGGTCTCCACGAAACCCTCGTCGTGCGCGTCGAGGACGACCACGAGCCCGAGGTCCGGGCAGGGCCCGAGCGCGCCCGCGCGGCTCCCCACCACGACCCTCCCGCCGGCGGCCGCCGCTGCCCAGCCGTCCGGCAGGTGCGCGGCAGGGATCCCGGCCGCGACGAGTGTCCGATGGACCCGCGCCGCGCCGGCGAGCGACGGCACGAGGACCAGCGCCGAGCGCCCCGGTGCGAGCGACGCGAGGGCTCCGAGCAGCCACGGCCACGCAGGGCTGGCCGGTCCGACTCGCGCCACGGCCGCCCGGGAGCGCAGCGCCTCGGCGAGACGTGGGCCGAGCTCGGGCCGGCCCGCGACGATCGGGCCAGCCGCTCGGGCCGCCGCGCGTGGGATGTCCCCGGCTCGGGCGGGCTCGGGCAGGCTCCGGACCAGGCGTGGCGGCGACGCGGCGACGAGGAAGGCCTCGCGTCGACCCGCCCACCGCCACGCGGCCCACGCCGTGAGCGCGACGACCTCGGGAGCCGGCCCGAGCCCCCGGTCCCCCGCGAGCGGGCGCAGCCGATGCCCTCCCCCGTCGCCGCCCGGGCCGAGCACCCACCCCCCGACGCTTCGCCGGCCGAGCGGGACGCGCACGCGCCGCCCGGGCTCGGGCAGGCCGAACGACTCCGGCACTGCGTAGTCGAACGCCTTCCCACCCGGGCCCCGCTCCGGCAGCACCCGGACGGTGCGCGGGGCTTCGCCGCCTCCCGGGGTGCCGCCCGCCTCCGGGGCGTCGTTCAGAGGCCGAGCGCCTGGCGGAGCTCCGCCACGTGGGGCGTGCTCTCCCAGGTGAACTCCTTCGGCGACCGGCCGAAGTGCCCGTAGGTGGCCGTCCGGCGGTAGACGGGCCTCCGAAGGTCGAGCTGCTCGATGATCGCCGCCGGCCGCAGGTCGAACAGCTCCGTCACGACCTTCTCGAGGCGCAGCGGGTCCACCTCTTCGGTACCGAAGGTGTCGAGCATGACCGACACCGGCCGAGCGACGCCGATCGCATAGGCGACCTGCAGCTCGCAGCGCCGGGCCGCCCCTGCAGCGACGACGTGCTTCGCCACCCAGCGTGCGGCATACGCCGCCGACCGGTCCACCTTCGAGGGGTCCTTGCCGGAGAACGCGCCCCCCCCATGGCGGGCGGCGCCACCGTAGGTGTCCACGATGATCTTGCGGCCGGTGAGGCCCGTGTCGGCGCGTGGACCCCCGAGCTCGAAGCGGCCGGTCGGGTTCGCGAGGATGGAGAGCCCGCTCGTGTCGAGGTCCGGCGGGAGCAGCGGGTTGACCACGTGCTCACGAAGGTCGGGCAGCAGCAGGGTCTCGATGTCGATGCCGGGCTGGTGCTGCGTGGAGATGAGCACGGTCGTGAGTGCCTTCGGCGCGCCGTCCTCGTAGGCCACGGTCACCTGGGTCTTGCCGTCGGGACGGAGGTACGGGAGCACGCCGGCGCGGCGGACCTCTGCGAGACGCTGGGCAAGGCGATGCGCGAGCCAGATCGGCAGGGGCATCAGATCCGGCGTCTCGTCACAGGCGTAGCCGAAGACCATCCCCTGGTCGCCCGCCCCCTGGGCGTTCAGGACGTCCTCCCCACCGCGGCCGCTGCGCAGCTCCCAGGCTGCCGAGACGCCCTGGTCGATGTCCGGGGACTGCTCGTCGATGGAGACCACGACCCCGCAGGTGTTCCCATCGAAGCCGAAGGCCTCGCGGTCGTAGCCGGCGTCGCAGATGGTCCGGCGCACCAGGCGGGGGATCTCGACGTACGCGCTGGTGGAGATCTCGCCGGCGACGACGACGAGCCCGGTGGTGAGCAGGGTCTCGCAGGCGACCCGCCCCATCGGGTCCTCCGCGAGGATCGCGTCGAGGATCGCGTCGGAGACCTGGTCGGCGAGCTTGTCGGGGTGACCCTCGGTGACGGACTCCGAGGTGAAGGTGTGGCGGCGCATCCCTCTACGTTGCCAGGTGCGCCGAGATCACGTCCAGCACGGCATCCGCCACCACTCGCTTGGGCGCCGGGCCGACCTCCGCGACGACACCGGCTCGGGACACGATCACGACGTGGTTGGTCTCCACCTCGAAACCAGCCCCCTCCTCCGTCACGTCGTTCGCCACGACGAGGTCCACCCCCTTCGCTGCGAGCTTCTCCTGGGCTCGCGCCACCGCCGCGGCGGTCTCGGCCGCGAAACCCACGAAGAGCTGGCCCGCCCGGCGCTTGCCCGCCAGCGCGGCGAGGATGTCGGGCGTCGGCTCGAGCTCGAGTGAGACCAGGCCGTCGGCACGGTGGAGCTTCTCGGCAGCCACCGTCCGGGGCCGGAAGTCCGCGACGGCGGCGGCCATGACCACGACGTCTGCGTCCACGACGGTCTCGAGGAGGGCAGCTTCGAGCTCCGCCGCCGTCGTGAAACGGACCACGGCGTCGATGCCCGGGGGGGGCGGTAGCGAGGAGGAGGTGACGAGGGTGACCGCCGCCCCCCGCGCGGCTGCGGCCTCGGCAAGCGCATGACCTTGGCGCCCCGAGGAGCGGTTCCCGAGGAACCGGACGGGGTCGAGCGGCTCCCGGGTCCCGCCCGCGCTGACCACCACTCGTTTGCCCGCGAGATCCCGCGGGTGGAACAAGCCCGCGACCGCGGCGACGATGTCCGCAGGCTCCGCGAGCCGGCCACTCCCGACGTCACCACCCGCCAGCCGACCCGTACCCGCCGGCACCACGCCGACCCCCCGGGAGGCCAAGAGCGCCAGGTTCGCGACGACCGCCGGGTGCTCCAGCATCTCGGCGTGCATCGCCGGCGCGACGACGACCGGTGCGCGCGTCGCGAGCAGGGTCGCGGCGAGCAGGTCGTCCGCGAGGCCGTGCGCGTAGCGCGCGAGCAGGTCAGCCGTTGCTGGGCAGACGAGCACCGCGTCGGCGCGCTGGCCGAGCCGGGTGTGCGGGATCGGATCGCTCGCCTGCCACAACGAGGACGCCACGGGCTCGCTCGCAAGTGCCGAGAACGTCACTGCGCCGACGAAGTGCTGTGCCGCCTCGGTCAGCACCGGCAGCACGACCGCCCCGGCGTCGACCAGCCGCCGTGCGACTTCGACGGCCTTGTAGGCGGCGATACCGCCGCCTACGCCGAGGACGATGGTCCGCCCGGCGAGGCCGGCCGAGGGAGAGCCCGGGCGCGACTGCCCGGCGCCCGGATCGCTCAGGCCGTCACTCCGCCGTCGTCGCCGTCCGCTGCCGGATCGGCGGGGGGCGCGTCTGCAACGGCTTCGAGACCGACGGCGGCGCCAGGGAACGCCTCGTCCTCGCCGGCCCCGGACTCGCGAGCCTCGAACTGGACCGCCTCGAACGGGACCTCGTCCGCCACCTCGGACTCCTCGTCAACCTCGGGCGGGTGCACGGCCACGATCTTGCCCGCAGCGATCTCTTCGAGCGCGATACTGAGGGGCTTTCGCGCGAGCGACGGCACCTGGGGCGGCACGATCGCCCCGAGGCCCTCGCCGAGCTGGTTGAAGTAGGAGTTGATCTGCCGAGCGCGCTTGGAGGCCAACGTCACGAGCGTGAACTTCGAGTCGACTCGATCGAGGAGCGCCTCGATCGGCGGGTCGATCATCGTCGAGCGATTCTGCGGCATGGGTCTCCCGGTTCGGCACGGCTGCAGTGAGCAGCCTCAGGTTAGCCGCCGGTCCCCGGTGTGCGGCTCGCCGAGGAGGCTGCCCCCTTCATCCCTCTGCGCCGCCGCCACGCTGCCCCCCTGCCCGGCCCGCGTGGCGCGCACCGCTTCGACGATGCGCTGGAGCTCGCCGAGCGCCCGCTCCATCTCGTCGTTCACCACGACGTGGTCGGCGAGCGACCGACCTTCGCGCTCCTCTGCCCGGCCGATCCGGAGTCGCTCGGCGACGTGGGAGTCGTCGTCGCCGCGGCCGACCAGGCGCGCCTGTTGTTCCTCGATGCTCGGCGCGACCACCAGCACGATGGTCGCGTCGGGTCGGTGTCGACGCACCTGCTGGGCACCCTGGAGGTCGATCTCG
>JAJYGM010000304.1 GCA_021785095.1 Actinomycetes bacterium | reverse complement strand
GGCAGCGTCCCTCGGGAGCTCCTTCGGGATGCCGACCCCCGGGGAGGTGCTTCTCGCCGAGGCGATCTGCGAGCGGGTGCCAGGATGCGAGCAGGTGCGCTTCGTCTCCTCGGGGACCGAGGCAGCGATGAGCGCGTTGCGCCTCGCCCGCGGGGTCACCGGCCGCTCGCGGGTGGTCAAGTTCGACGGGTGCTACCACGGCCATTCCGACGGGCTGCTCGCAGGCGGTGGGAGCGGCGTCGCGACGCTCGGCCTCCCAGGGTCCGCGGGAGTGCCCTCCGGCGCAGTCGCCGACACCGTCGTGGCGCCCTACAACGTCGTCCCGGAGCTCGACGAGCAGGTCGCCTGCGTCATCGTGGAGCCGATCGCGGCCAACATGAACCTGGTCCCCCCGCGGCCGGGCTTCCTCGAGGGCCTGCGGCGGGCATGCGACGCGGCCGGCGCGCTGCTCGTCTTCGACGAGGTGATCACGGGGTTCCGCATAGGGCCGGCGACGGCGAGCGTCCTCACCGGGGTGACCCCCGACCTCTGGTGCTTCGGGAAGGTGGTGGGCGGCGGGCTCCCGATCGGCGCCTTCGGCGGGCGCCGCGAGCTCATGTCGGCCCTCGCGCCCTCGGGTCCCGTGTACCAGGCGGGGACGCTATCGGGAAACCCGGTCGCGACCGCGGCCGGCCTCGCAGTCCTCCGCGAGGTCGTTCCCACGGACTACGACGCGCTCGCCTCGCGTGTCGAGCGCTTCGCCGGCGCGCTCGCCGACGCGGTGCGCGCGGGCGGGCTCTCCGCCGCCGTGCCGGTGGCAGGGACGCTTGCCGGCCTCTACGTAGGGCCACCGCCCGGCGTGCCGCTCGAGCCGCCCCAAGACGTCGACGGGGCGCGAGCGATCGCGTCGTCGGGCATCTACCCGGCGTTCTTCCATGCGCTCTTGCGGCGCGGGGTGATGGTCGCGCCCGGTGCCTACGAGATCGCGTTCTGCGGCTTCACCCATCGAGACGAGCAGCTCGACATGGCGGTGGACGCGGCGGGCGAGGCCGCGGCGGAGGTCGCCGGGACGCTCGGCTGATCGCGCGCGACGCCGCCGCGCCGGCTCAGGAGAGGAGCGCTGCGGCCCGCTCGGGCATGAGCTCCGCAATGCGGAGGAGCGCGTCGTAGCCGATCTCCGCTGCGCCCGGCGCCCCGGGCCGCATGAGGTTGGCCATCATGCGTAGGAGCTCTTTCATGCACGTCTCCGAGCGCATGCCCAGGGCGACGCACCAATGCATCGCCGTAGGGTTCGAGATGAGCCGCACGAACGCCCGCCCGACGCGGTAGTAGTCCCCGTAGCCCGCCGTGAGCCGTTCCTCGTAGTGGGAGATCGCTGCCGGGCCATCGCCGGCGAGCGCCTCGGACAGGGAGGCTGCGGCGAGGCGGCCCGTCTCGTAGCCGTAGGCGATGCCCTCTCCGTTGAACGGGTTGATGGCGCCGCTCGCGTCGCCGACGACGATCGTGTTGGGCCCGGTGCGCGGCCCGACGGCGAAACCCATCGGGAGCTTGCCGCCGGTCGGCGGTCCGCAACTGGTCTGCTCGGAGAGCCCCCAGCTCTTCGGCGCGCCGGCCACGAACGCCTCCATGAGCCTCGAGGTGTTCACGCCCTTCCAGCGCTGCTCGGTCGAGAGGAGCCCCACGCCCACGTTCACCCGACCGTCGCCGAGCGGGAAGATCCAGCCGTATCCGGGGATCGGCTCGCCTGACGGGTCGCGGACGTCGAGGTGGGACTCGATGCAGGGGTCGTCGTGGCGCTCGGAGCGGTAGTAGCCCCGCAGCGCCATGCCCAGCGGGTAGCCGCGCCGGCGCTCGGTGCCGAGCGCGCGCCCGACGCGGGAGTTCGACCCGTCGGCGACGACGACGTAGCGCCCGAGGACGTCGCGCGTCTCCCCCGAGGCCACGTCGCGCACCGTCACGCCGCTGCACTCCGGCAGCGACGCGCTCACCCCGGGTGCTGCCCCGGCTGCCGCTTCGAGGGGCGAGGCCCCGTCGGCGAGGAGGGGTGCGAGGACCTCGGTGTGCTGGTGGACCACGGCGCCGGCCTTCTGGGCACGCTCCACGACGATGCCGTCGAGGTCGTGGCGGGTGATCGTGTAGCCGTAGGGAGGAAAGTCCGGATGGTCGGGCCAGGGCATCTCGAGGACGAGCCCCCAGCCGTACGAGCGCAGGCCGGTGTGGCGGTGGGAGCCGGCGAGGGCGCCCTCGAGCCCCATGTCGGCGAGTTGGCGCACGGCGCGGGGCGTCAGCCCGTCCCCGCACGTCTTGTCCCGCGGGAACCGCTTCTTCTCGATCACCGCGACGTCCCAGCCGGCGTCCGCCAGCCAGTAGGCGCAGGCCGATCCCGAAGGCCCAGCGCCCACCACCACCACGTCGTGGACATGCGGCCTGGACCGGCTGGCGCGGTGTGCCCGGGTCGAAGGCGAAGGCGTCCGCGAGGTGGCGTCGGCGGGGCGCCGGCCAGGCGCGGTCGCGTCCTGCGGGGTCATGTGGGGGATCGTAGGCGCGGGCGGCGGACACGACCGACGCGACGAGACCGGGGCGCCCGGGGGATGTGCTCGCGTGCACGAGCCCGTGATAGAACGGCTTCGCCGTGGACCAGTACCTTCCGATCCTACTGCTGCTCGTCCTCGGAGCGCTCTTCGCAGGGCTCTCCTTCGGTGGGTCCAAGCTGCTCGCGCCCAGGCAGAAGCCCTCCGCGCAGAAGGTGGCGCCTTACGAGTGCGGGATCGTGCCGAGCCGCGAGCCCCCCACGCGGTTCCCGGTCCGCTTCTACCTCGTCGCGATGATCTTCATCATCTTCGACATCGAGGTCATCTTCTTGTACCCCTGGGCGGTCGTCTTCAGGCAGCTTCGGGCGTTCGGGCTCGTCGAGGTGCTGGTCTTCGCGGCGGTGGTTTTCGTCGCGTTCATGTACCTGGTGAGCAACGGTGCGCTGCAGTGGGGGCCGGGACGACGCCTCGAGCCAGGCCTCCCGGCGAGGACGTCGGAGTCGACGATCACCCGAGTGCCCTCCGAGCCAGGCGCGACTGGGCGAGCGGCGTAGGGGGCGCGTCCCATGGGCCTCGAGGACCTCCAGCATAATTTTCTGACCGGCAGGCTCGAAGACCTCGTGAAGTGGGCCCGCCGGAACAGCGTCTGGCCGGCCACGTTCGGCCTCGCGTGCTGCGCCATCGAGATGATGGCCGTCGGCGCGGCGGACTTCGACATCAGCCGCCTTGGCATGGAGGTGTTCCGCGCGTCGCCCCGCCAAGCAGACCTCATGATCGTGGCCGGGCGGGTGTCGCAGAAGATGGCGCCGGTCCTTCGTCAGGTCTACGACCAGATGATGGAGCCCAAGTGGGTGATCTCCATGGGCGTATGCGCGTCGAGTGGCGGCATGTTCAACAACTACGCGATCGTCCAGGGCGTGGACCAGGTCGTGCCCGTCGACGTGTACGCGCCCGGATGCCCGCCGTCGCCCGAGACCCTCCTGCACGCGATACTCACGCTCCACGAGAAGATCCGCACCGGCGCGATCGCACGGCGACCGGAGCGTGCGCGCCAGGCAGAGCAGCTCGCCGGCTGGGTCCCCGAGGCTCCGGACGCGGTACGCGTCGCCACGCCGCGATGACCGGCACCGCACCGGCCGCGCCCAGCGAAGGCGCCGGCGGGTCCTCGCATCCCGACGTGCCGCCGTCGCCGGGAACGCGTGCAGAGGAGCTGGCGTTCCCGACGCGGGAGAGCTACCACGAGCTCGCCACCTCCTACAAGGCGGACGGCTTCGAGCAGCTGTCCGACCTCACCGCGGTCGACTATCTGGCCCACGCGGGGCGCTCGCTCCCGCCGGGGGTCGTCCCCGAGCGCTTCGAGGTCGTGGCGAACCTGCTCTCGCTCTCGTTGCGCCGGCGGGTGCGGGTCCGCGTCCAGGTACCCGAGGAGGACCCCGTCGTGGACACGCTGTGGGACCTCTACCCCGGCGCCGAAGCGATGGAGCGCGAGGTGTTCGACCTCCTCGGGGTGCGCTTCAAGGGCCACCCGGACCTCACGCGGATCCTCATGCCGGAGGACTGGGAAGGCCATCCGCTCCGCAAGGACTACGGAGTCGGCCGGGTGCCGGTGCAGTTCAAGGAGGCACCGGGTCCGCGATGAGCGACGCTCGCCACGCGACAGGGGACGACGTGCTCGCGGGTGTCCGCCGCGCCCCGCGCTCGCCTGCTGCCGACACCTCCGAGGGCGCTCAGGAGCTCACGACACGTTCCGCGACGCCGCCCGAGGAGCTGGCGCGCGAGACCGGGGCCGCGGTCCTGCGGATCCCTGAAGGGGGCGTCGTCAACGCTGGCGACATCGACGTCGAGCGCCCGAGCGACGAGACGATGATCATCAACATGGGACCTCAGCACCCCTCGACCCACGGGGTGCTCCGGCTCATGCTCGAGCTCGACGGCGAGACGGTGTTGCGGACCAAGCCGGTGATCGGCTACCTGCACACCGGGATGGAGAAGACTGCGGAGGAGCTCACCTACGTGCAGGGCGCGACGAACGTGACGCGCATGGACTACCTCTCGCCGCTCAACAACGAGCTCGTCTTCTCGCTCGCCACCGAGGCGCTGCTCGGCGTCGAGCTGCCGCCGCGTGCCACGTGGATCCGCATGCTCTTCTCCGAGTTGCAGCGCATCTCATCCCACCTCATGTGGATGGCGACCAACGGGATGGACCTGGGGTCCACCTCGATGATGATCTACGGGTTCCGCGAGCGCGAGATGGTGCTCGCGTTCTTCGAGAAGACGACCGGCCTCAGGATGAACCACAACTACATCCGCCCCGGGGGCCTCGCGGCGGACCTCCCCGACGGATGGGAGGACGACGTCGAGGTCATCTGCGACACCGTGCTCGCGCGCACCTACGAGTACGACGAGCTGCTGACCGGACAGCCGATCTTCCGCGAGCGCACCGAAGGGGTCGGGAGCATCACGGCCGACGAGGCGATCGCGCTCTCGCTCACCGGACCGATCCTGCGCTCTACGGGCGTTCCCTGGGACCTCCGGCGCACGATGCCCTACCTCGACTACGCGGCGCTCGACTTCGACGTGGTCGTCGGCACCTACGGGGACAACTTCGACCGTTACGCCGTTCGACTCAACGAGATCAGAGAGTCGATCAACCTGGTGCGCCAGATCGCCGAGCGCATGCCGCCCGGTGACTACCGCGTGCAGGACCGCAAGGTCACCCCGCCCCCGCGCGCCCGGATCGACGAGTCGATGGAGGCATTGATCCACCACTTCAAGATCTTCACGGAAGGCTTCCGGGTCCCCGAAGGCGAGGTGTACGTGGCGATCGAGTCGCCGAGGGGTGAGATCGGCTGCTACCTCGTCTCGGACGGCACGTCGAAGCCCTACCGGATGCACATCCGGGGGCCGAGCTTCGTGAACCTCCAGGCGCTGCCGACGATGCTGCGCGGCGGGCTCATCGCCGACGCGGTCGCCACCATCTCGTCCGTGGACCCCGTCATGGGGGAGGTCGACCGGTGAGCCACTTCACCCCCGAGACGGCCGCACGTGCAGAGGAGCTCGTCTCGCTCTATCCCGAGCCGCGCTCCGCGCTCGTCCCGCTCTGCCACCTCGCCCAGGAGCAGGACGGATGGCTCAAGCCCGAGGCGATGGAGGAGATCGCCCGGCTCGTCGGCGTGACGGCGGCCGAGGTCCGCGGGACCGCGTCCTTCTACGACATGCTCCACGACGAGCCGGTCGGCCGGTACCTGGTGTCGATCTGCACGAACATCGCCTGCCTCCTCAACGGCGCGGAGGAGCTGCTCGAGCACGCCGAACGCCGACTCGGTGTGCGAGCCGGCGGGACCACCTCGGACGGGATGTTCACGCTCGAGGATGCCGAGTGCCTTGCGGACTGCCACCGCACGCCGTGCGTGACCGTCAACCACCGCTATGTCGGCGGTCTCACCTCAGAGGCCTTCGACCAGCTCCTCGACGACCTGCGCGCCGGGCGCCGCGACGGCGAGATCCCCCCGCACGGGACGCTCGTTCGGGT
>JAJYGM010000194.1 GCA_021785095.1 Actinomycetes bacterium | reverse complement strand
CGGCGTACTCTCGGCGACCTTCTCGCCGAGGAGCTACGGCGGCTCGACGCCGACGAGGTCTATGCAGAGGCGCTCGAGCAGGCGACCGGGACCTCGGGCTTGTCGATGCGCCAGTCTCGCCGCACGCTCGTCTGGCGGGACCCGGCGGCCCAGGCGGCCGCTCACTGAGGCGCTCGTCCCTGGCCGGGTCACTGGCCGCCGGGTCCCTGGCCGGCCGTCACGCTCGACGGGCCGGCATCCCTGATCGCCTACACTGGACCCTCCGCCCCTCGAGCATCGACCGGAGGATCTGAGCGCGTGCCCGCGACCGTCGTGGTTGGAACCCAGTGGGGTGACGAAGGCAAGGGCAAGCTCACCGATCTGCTGGCGAAGGAGACGCGCCTCGTCGTCCGGTACCAGGGCGGCCACAACGCCGGCCACACGATCGTGGTCGACGGCGAGTCGTTCGCTCTCCAGCTCGTGCCGAGCGGGGTGCTCTACTCCCACACCGTGCCGGTCATCGGGAACGGCGTCGTCGTCGACCCGGCCGTGCTCATCGCCGAGTGCGAGATGCTCGAGAGCCGCGGCATCGACACGAGCCGCCTCGTCGTCTCCGGCAATGCCCACCTGATCATGCCGTACCACTACGAGCTCGATCTGATGACCGAGCGTTTCTTGGGGCACAACAAGCTCGGCACCACCAAGCGCGGCATCGGCCCGGCCTACGCGGACAAGGCCGCCCGCATCGGGCTTCGCGTGCAGGACCTCCTCGACCCGAAGATCTTCCGGGAGAAGCTCGGCGTCGTCCTCCGCGAGAAGAACGCCCTGTTGTCACGGGTCTACAACAGGCTCCCGCTCGACCAGGCAAAGATCGAGGAGCGCTATCTCGGCGAGCTCGCACCACGCATCGCTCCGATGATCGGCGACACCGTCGCCCTCGTCCACACGGCGCTCGAGGCCGGCGAGCAGGTGATGCTCGAGGGCGCCCAGGCCACGTTCCTCGACCTCGACCACGGGACGTATCCCTTCGTCACGTCCTCGAACCCTGTTGCCGGTGGAGCCTGCGTCGGCGCCGGCATCGGCCCGCGCGACATCTCGCGGGTGGTCGGGATCGTGAAGGCATACGTCACCCGCGTCGGGTCCGGGCCGTTCCCGACAGAGGTCGACGGTGAGGTGGCCGACTACCTCGTCGACCGTGGGCACGAGTACGGCACGAACACCGGCCGCCGCCGCCGGCCGGGTTGGCTCGACCTCGTCATGATCCGCCACGCCGCACGGCTCAATTCGCTGTCCGAGCTCGCGATCACCAAGCTCGACGTGCTCTCCCGGCTCGAGACGGTCAAGGTGTGCACGGCCTACGAGGACACCACCGACGGCACCCGTTACGAGCACATCCCCTACCACCAGTCCGTGCTGCACCGGGTCGTCCCGGTCTACGAGGAGCTGCCCGGATGGCAGGAGGACCTCGCCGGTGCGACGAGCGTCGACGACCTGCCGGCCGAGGCACGGCGCTACGTGGAGCTGATCGCCCGAGTCGCCGGCGTTCGGGTCAGCTACGTCGGCGTCGGCCCTGGCCGCGAGCAATACGTGTCATTCGCCGCCGCGTGAGGGATCATCGTCGAGGATGATCCCCCGCTATTCGATGCCCGAGATGGCTGCGCTCTTCTCCGAGGAGGCGCGCTTTGCGACCTGGCTCGAGGTCGAGCTGCTCGCCGTCGAAGCCTGGGCCTCGCTCGGGGTGATCCCGAACGAGCACGCTGTTGCCTGCCGGGAACGGGCACCGCAGATCGACGCCGCCTTCGTCGCAGCGGTCAACGAGCGTGAGCGCGTGACGGACCACGACGTGGCCGCGTTCGTCGACGTCGTCCAGCAGCACATCGGCCCGCCGGAGGGCAACTGGGTCCACCACGGG
Organism: Actinomycetes bacterium; assembly: GCA_021785095.1. Next base: position 4,154 of record JAJYGM010000194.1, on the reverse strand, counting down.
TTGACGTCCTCGGACGTGGTGGACACGGCGCTGTGCGCGACGCTCGTGCGCGCGGCAGATCTGCTCCTCGAGGCCATCGACGGGTTTATCGCCGTCCTCGCCCGGCGCGCCCGTGAGCACGCCCACACGCCCATGCTCGGGCGCACGCACGGAATGCACGCGGAGCCCACGACCTTTGGCACCAAACTGGCACTGTTCTGCCTCCAGGCGGCGCGGGACCGGGACCGCCTGCGGGCGGCTCGAGCCGGCATCGCCGTCGGCAAGCTGTCAGGCGCCGTCGGCACCTATTCGAACATCGATCCGGCGGTCGAAGCACACGTCTGCCGGGAGCTCGGCCTCGAGCCGGTGCCCGCCACCCAGGTCATCGCCCGAGATCGGCACGCCGAGTACCTCTACGCCTGCGCCGCCATCGGGACGACCGTGGAGACGGTCTCGCTCGAGGTGCGGCACCTCCAGCGGTCCGAGGTCGCCGAGGTCGAGGAGGCCTTCGGCACCGGGCAGAAGGGCTCCTCGGCGATGCCGCATAAGCGCAACCCGATCACCGCCGAGCGTCTCTGCGGACTTGCGCGGGTGCTGCGCGGCTACGCGGTCGCCGGGCTCGAGGACGTCGCGCTCTGGCACGAACGCGACATCTCGCACAGCTCGGTCGAGCGGATCGTGCTCCCCGACGCCAGTCTCGCCGCCTACTACGCGCTGCGCCGCTGCGCCCGCATGGTCGACGGGCTCGTGGTCCGCTCCGAACGGATGCTCGAGAACCTCCTCGAGGGCTCGTACGGTCTCGTGTTCTCCCAGCCGGTCCTGCTCGCGCTCGTGCAAGCCGGTCTCACTCGGGACGACGCCTACCGCATCGTCCAGCGGGACTCGCGCCGGGCCTACGAGGAGCGCCGGAGCTTCCGGGAGATCGTCGAGGGGGATCCCGACGTGAAGTCCGCGCTCGCCGGCTCCGGCTCCGATGCCGCCGTCGTGCTGGCGAGCGCCTTCGACCTCGACCGCGCCCTACGGCACGCCCACCGGACGATCGATCGACTCGACGACCTGGAGGTGACCCCCGAGTGACCCTGCCCCATATCTACTCCGGAAAGGTCCGTGACATCTACGACGCCGGCGACGGCGACCTGCTCATGGTGGCGTCCGACCGCATCTCGGCGTTCGACCGAGTCTTCGCCGAGCCCGTGCCCGACAAGGGAAGGGTGCTGACGGCGATGACGGTGTTCTGGGCCGGAGAGCTCTCCGACATCGCGCGGACGCATCTCGTGACTGCCGACCCGTCCGGGTTCCCCGACGGGGCCGCCGACCTCGGCGGGATCGCAGGACGGGCGATGCTCGTCCGGCGCGCCGACATGCTCCCGATCGAGTGCATCGTCCGCGGCTATCTCGCCGGCTCGGCATGGAAGGAGTACCTCCGGACCGGCACGATGCACGGCACGACGCTCCCCGAAGGCCTGAAGGAGTCCGAGCAGCTGCCGGAGCCGGTCTTCACCCCGTCTACGAAGGCGACGGAGGGACACGACGAGAACATCTCCTTCGAACAGGCAGCCGATCTCGTCGGCCGTGACGTGGCGTCGCGAGCGCGGGAGATCTGCATCGGTGCGTACCTGCGCGGAGCCGAGAGGGCGCTCACGAGCGGCATCGTCGTCGCGGACACGAAGTTCGAGCTCGGGTTCATCGAGGGTGAGCTCGCGATCTGCGACGAGATCCTGACGCCGGACTCGTCGCGTTTCTGGCCGGCCGAGGAGTGGTCGCCCGGGTCGACTCCGCCATCGTTCGACAAGCAGCCCGTGCGGGACTGGGCGGAGGCGACGGGCTGGGACAAGTCCTCGGACCCACCTCCGATACCTCACGAGGTCATCGAGTCCACCCGTGAGCGCTACCGGGCGGCCTACGAGCACATCTCGCGCAAGCGGCTCGACGACTGGTACGGCTCGTGAAGTTCTCCGCCGTCGTCGAGATCAGCGGGCTCGCAGGGATCGCGGACCCCGAGGGCCAGACGATCGAGCGGTCTCTACCGGCACTCGGCTTCGACCACGTCGAGCACGTGAGGGTGGGCAAGCTCATCCGGTTCGAGATCGAGGCGGCTGACAAGCCCGCTGCGCTCGAGCAGTGCGACGAGCTGTGCCGCAAGCTGCTGGCGAACCCCGTGATCGAACGCTACGACGTGGCGGTGACTCCGTAGCGATGACCCGCATCGCGGTCGTGGTGTTCCCCGGCTCCAACTGCGAGCACGATGTGGTCGAGGCCCTCGGCCGGGTCAACATCGACGCCACGCTCGTCTGGCACACCGAGACCTCCCTCGCAGGCGCCGACGGGGTCGTCGTGCCGGGGGGGTTCGCCCACGGGGACTACTTGAGGCCGGGTGCGATCGCTCGGTTCTCGCCTGTCATGACGGCCGTCGAGGAGGCGGCGCGCGACGGCAGACCCGTCATCGGGATCTGCAACGGCTTCCAGGTGCTGACCGAAGCCGGACTCCTGCCCGGCGCGCTGCAGAGGAACGCCGGACTGCGCTTCCTCTGCCGCACCGTCCCGTGCCGTGTCGTGTCGACACGGTCCGTGCTGACGCGAACATGCGAGCCAGGCGCCATGCTCGAGCTGCCCATCAATCACAACGAGGGCAATTACACCTGTGATGACTCGACGCTCGACCGGCTGCGCGAGCAGGACCAGATCGTGCTGACGTATGACGACAACCCGAACGGCTCGGTCGCGGACATCGCAGGCATCTGCAATGAAGCCGGCAACGTAGTCGGCCTCATGCCGCATCCCGAACGAGCGAGCAGCTCGCTCCTCGGTTCACTCGATGGAGTCGGGCTGCTCGCGTCGCTCGCGAGTTAGCCTCGGCGGCTCCAATGAATACCCGCGCGCTGAAGCACCTCGGCGGGGACACCTGCTTCCCGCCACGTCGCGTAATCGATGCCCTTGCGCTGGCCGTACTCGGCGGCGACCTTCACGAAAGCGTCTTCGAGCGCCTCCATGTCGTCCTCGACCTCGTCACCCCGGCTGCTGAGACGCTTCTCCAAGTTCCGCCGCTCCTGGATGAGGTGGACGCGCTGCAACGCGTCGGCTTCGGCGATGCGCGTCTCGACGTCGGCAAGACGCTCCTGGAGGGACTCGGCGGTGACTTGGCGACCACGGCGCGGCCTGTTCCGTTCCAGCGCCACGAGGTAGCGCCGTACTGCGTGTCCCTGACGGCGACCTGCCGCGAGCGCATCCTTGTGCTCAGACGACAACGCAGCTTTTGTTGCTCTTTTCCTGGGAGGCATAGAGCCATTGTCCATGATTGTGTCTGCCAGCGCAAGTTGTGCCGTCGGCGAGCTGCCACGTCATTGTCGTGTAAGCGGTTCGGTTCAGAGGCCGCGATTGCTCCGGCGCACCCACAGGTGGGCCGGGAGTTGCCATGAGCAGCATGGGCAGTGACACCGCACTTCACCTCCAGCTCGGCCTTACGGACGATGAACTGGGCATGATCGTCCGAGTGCTCGGGCGCGAGCCGACACATCTGGAGCTGGCGATGTACTCGGTCATGTGGAGCGAGCACTGCTCCTACAAGTCGTCCCGCATCCACCTGCGCCGGCTGCCTTCAGAGGGCAAGAACGTCTTGGTGGGACCGGGGGAGAACGCCGGGGTTGTCGACGTCGGCGATGGGACAGCCATCGCCTTGCGCATCGAGTCACACAACCATCCCTCCGCTGTCGAGCCCTACCAGGGGGCAGCGACGGGTGTCGGCGGGATCCTGCGAGACGTGTTCACGATGGGAGCGCGGCCCATCGCCCTCATGGACCCTCTCTTCTTCGGTGACCTCGAGGACCCTCGTAGCCGCTTCCTGTTCGACGGTGTCGTCCGCGGCATCGCCGGTTACGGCAACTCCGTCGGCGTGCCGACGGTCGGCGGCCAACTCACGTTCTCCTCGACGTATCGCGGCAACCCCCTCGTCAACGTCTTCTGTCTCGGCGTGCTGCCGGTCGACCGGCTCGTGCTCGGGCGGGCGTCGGGCGTGGGCAACCTCGCCGTCCTGCTCGGCTCACTCACGGGACGTGACGGGATCGGCGGCGTGAGCGTGCTGGCGTCGGCGGGTTTCTCGGGGGCGGAGGGCGGCGAGGACTCGAATCGTCCGAGCGTGCAGGTGGGCGACCCGTTCGAGGAGAAACGCCTCATCGAGG
>JAJYGM010000429.1 GCA_021785095.1 Actinomycetes bacterium | reverse complement strand
CGGCGCGCCACGGCAGCACCGGGGCGACCGCCATGAAGAACAGCAGGGCGAAGCCGATCGGCACGGTCACCGAGTCGTAGTACGGCGCCCCGACGGTGATCTCCTCGTGTCGCAGCGCCTGCACGAACAGGGGGAAGACGGTCCCGATCAAGACGACGGCGGCAAACGCGGCAAAGAGGAGGTTGTTCACGAGGAAGGCGCCCTCACGCGAGACCGGGGAATCGATGGAGCCGGGCGAGTGCAGGCGGTCGCCGCGCCACGCGATGAGACCTACGCCTGCGGCGACGACGAGCCCGAAGTATCCCAAGAGGAGCGGCCCGATCCCCGAGTCGCTGAACGAGTGCACGGACACGATCACGCCGGAACGCGTGAGGAACGTTCCGAGGATGGTGAGCGAGTAAGTGGCGATCAAGAGCGACAGGTTCCAAACCCTGAGCAGACCGCGCCGCTCCTGCACCATCACCGAGTGCAGATAGGCCGTGGCGCACAGCCACGGCAGCAGGGCGGCGTTCTCGACCGGGTCCCAGGCCCAGAACCCGCCCCACCCGAGCACCTGGTACGACCACCACGCTCCCATGACGATGCCCACGGTGAGGAACGCCCAAGCGATCACGGTCCAGCGCCTCGTCGCGATGAGCCAGCCCTCTCCGACGCGACCGGTCACGAGGGCAGCCACGGCGAAGCAGAACGGCACCGTGAACCCGACGTACCCGAGGTACAGGAACACTGGGTGGAACGCGATGAGCACGTTGTCCTGCAGGAGCGGATTCGGTCCGAGGCCGTTCGCGGGTACCGAACCGGCGACGGTGACGAACGGGTTCGCCGGCCCCGCCATGAGGCCGAAGAAGAAGACGGCGGCACCGAGCCCCGTGAGAAGCGCCCACGCCACGAGGCGATCGGCCGCGCGTCTTCGGAACCGCCATGCCAACAGGCCGAGATAGCCGGTCAGCACGAGCACCCACAACAGGATCGATCCCTGCAGCGCCGACCACATGCCCGTGATGTCGTAGAGCAGCGGGGTCTGGCGGCTGTTGTTGTTGGCGACGTAGACCAGGCTGAAGTCATGCGTGAGCAACGCGTGCTCCATGGCGAAGACGGCGAGCACGACGCCTGCGCCGACACCCCACAGCGCTTTCGGGGCCGCGACGAGAAGCGAGTCTCTTCGCGTGACGAGGCCGAGCACGAGCGCGAGCATCCCGCCGGCTGCGCAGACCAGGCCCAGCGCGACACCGATGTCGCCGAGCAGGGCGTTCATGCGTGTCCCCGGGTCACGAGCTCGCCCGCACCCGGTTCGGGTGAGCGGCGATGTACTGCTGAGAGTGCTTCACCATGACCTCGTCCGAAGAGAAACGATCCGTCGTCCCCACGAAATGCCCGACGACCACGACCGGAAGCCCCGGCCGGAACATCTGCGGCGGATCCCCGGCGTTGTCGACCCAGATCGTCGCACCGCCCTGGCGGATGGCGAACCTCACCTCGTTCGGGCCGGCTCGGTGGACCGAGCCCTTCACGACGGTGCCCTCGAGCTGGAACACCGAGTCGCCGAGCTGCGCCCGCTGGGCCAACGCTTCGTTCGTCGTGCGGAAGAAGACGATGGCTGACGTGAGGCCCTTGTAGACGAGGAAACCCAGCGCCGCCACGATCACGAATCCGACGATGGCGAGACGGCGGCTGGTCGTCATGCGCCCGCCTCCAGATCGTCGGCTCCGGGCGCACCGTCGCCGGCGCCATCGAGAAGCTGTCGTTCGAGCTGGGCCGGCCTTGCTGCAGGCGGGCTCGCCTTCGTGCCGAGCCGGCGCCGCGCCGAGCGTTCGCGAGAGGCGAGGCTCGCCGCGTACACGCCGAGAGTCGCGAGCACGACTGCGTAGCCCGCCTCGATGTAGGGGCTCATACGAGCACCCGTCCTTCGGCGCGGCGCTCCGCGATCGCGTGGGCGAGACCCTCGTCCTCCTGCTGGACGGCGAGTGAAGCCAGCCGGTACCGCCGGGCCGTCATCCACGCGTAGGCCAGCGTGAACGAGACGAAGCCGAGCAGCATCGTCCAGGCCATCGAGCCGTGGACGTAGAGGTGGCGGCCGGTGAAATCGACCGTCGGCGCCTGGTGCAAGCTGCGCCACCAGGACACCGAGAAGTAGACGACCGGCACGTCGACGAAGGCGATCAGCGCCGCGATCGCCGAGCGGCGGGCGACGGCCTCGGGATCTCCTGGTACGCGCCGGAGCGCGAGGTAGCCGAGGTACAGCACGAACAGCAGCGCCGTCGTGGTCAACAAGGGATCCCAGGTCCACCACACACCCCAGGTCGGGCGGCCCCACAACGACCCGGTGACGAGCGTCAGCCCGGTGAACACGACCCCGACCTCGGCGGACGCTCCGGCGAGCCGATCGAACCTCATGTCACGCGTCCTCGGCCACAGGTACAGCAGGCTCGAGAGGAACGCCATCCCGTACGCCACGAAGGCAACCCATGCCATCGGCGGGTGGACGTACAGGAGGCGAACCAACCCGTCCGGGAACCCGACTGCGTCGGGCGTGACGAAGAGGCCGAGCCACACGGTCGCGATCACGCCGACGAGTGCCAGCCAACCCACGAGCGTCACGAGGCGCGAGCGCAACGAAGGCATCAGGCGTCCTCCAGCAGCGGACCGAACGCCACGACGCCGATGGCGACGTAGACGACGGCGAAGACGGCAAGGAGCGAGAGCCAGCCGAGAGCGTGCGAGGGCGTGCCGCGCAAGGCCTCGTCCCAGGCCTTCGTCGCGCCGAGCAGCACCGGTGCGGCGACCGGCAGGAAGAGGAGGGGAAGCAAGGTCTCCCGGACGCGCAACCCGGACGCGACGGCGCCGTAGACGATCCCCACCGCCCCGAGCCCGATCGACGCGGCGAGACAGGAGCCGAGCAACACGAGGGCTCCCGCCAGGTGCGCTCCGTACAGCACGGCTACACCGAAGGCGAGGAGGACCTCGAGGACGAGGAGCTCCGCCACGACGGCTCCGACCTTCCCGAGGAAGATCCCCGCCGGATCGAGGCCCGACAGCCGCAGGCCGTCCCGAGCGCCGTCCGCTGACTCGACGGCGAAGCTCCGCTGGGTGGCGAGGAGCGCCGAGAGGAGCACGGCGATCCAGAAGAGGCCCGCCGCCGCCGGCGCCAGCACCGAGCGGTCCGGACCGAGGGCGAGGCCGAACAGCAGCACGACGGCGGCTGCGAAGGGCACGACCTGGTTGAGGGCGACACGGGAGCGCAGCTCGATCCTCAGGTCTTTCCCAGCCACGAGGGCGGCGTCACGCAACACCGACCGGCTCCTTCACGATCCGGCCCCCGACCATCCAGATGACGCGATCGCTCAGCGCCGCCGCCCGGTCGTGCTCGTGCGAGCACATGAGGACGGTCCTTCCCCGCGCCCGCGCTTCAGCCACGAGCTCGTCGAGGAGCTCGCGCCCTTCCTGGTCGAGCCCGGCATGCGGCTCATCGAGCAGCCAGAGCCCCGGGTCGCGGGCGAGCAGCACAGCAAGCGCCGTCCTCCTCCGCTGGCCCGCTGACAGCCGGCCGACCGGCGTCGAGCCCAAGCGTCCGGTCAGCCCGAGCCTGAGGACCGCCGCAGGCGCTCGGTCAGCAGGTGACCCGCTCGCGCGAAGGGCGAAGCGGAGGTTCTCCTCGACGGTCAGCTCCTCGTAGAGGAGGCTCTGGTGCCCGAGGAGCCCGACGTGGCGCCGGACTCCCCGCCGGTCCTTCGAGAGGTCGTGCCCGAGGACCGTGCCCTCGCCGGAGCGCAGCGCGAGGAGGCCGCAGCAGAGTCTGAGCAGGCTCGTCTTCCCGGCCCCGTTCGGTCCGCGAACGAGCGCGACCTCCCCCTCGTCGATCTCGAACGAGACCCCGGCGAGCAGGGGAAAGTGACCGGCGAGGGCAACGGCCTCACGGAGACGGACGGCGGCGGGTGCCATGGGACCCCTCCATGCTACGAGGGATGGTGCTCACAAGGCCAAGCGGCCGAGAACCCACACCGAGGGGACGACTCAGCGCACGCGGCTTCGGACGAGGTCGATGTCGGCGTCCACCATCATCTGGACGAGCTCCTCGAAGCTGACCTCGGTCTTCCAGCCGAGCTTCTCCCGTGCCTTCGAGGCATCGCCAACGAGCAGGTCGACCTCGGCCGGTCGCATGAACTGCTCGTCGATCCGGACGTGCCGCTCCATGTCGAGGCCGGCTCGCTCGAAGGCAACTTCGCAGAGCTCCCGGACCGAGTGCGTCTCGCCTGTTGCGACGACGTAGTCGCTCGGCTCGTCCTGCTGCGCCATCGTCCACATGGCGCGGACGTAGTCGCCGGCAAAGCCCCAGTCGCGTTTCGCATCGAGGTTGCCGAGGGGGAGCTCGCTGTCGAGGCCGGCCTTGATCCGTGCCACCCCGTAGCTCACCTTCCGCGGCAGGAACTCCATGCCGCGGCGCGGGCTCTCGTGATTGAAGAGGATCCCGGACGAGGCGTGCATGTCGTAGCTCTCGCGGTAGTTCACCGTGATCCAGTGGCCGTAGACCTTCGCGACCCCGTACGGGCTCCTCGGGTAGAAGGACGTCGTCTCCCGCTGGGGAACCTCTTGCACCTTGCCGAACATCTCCGAGGAGCTCGCCTGGTAGAAGCGGGTCTCTGGATCGGTCAACCGGATGGCGTCGAGGATCCGCGTGACGCCCATGGCCGTGACATCGCCCGTGAGGACTGGTTGGCTCCACGACGTCTTCACGAACGACTGCGCCGCGAGGTTGTACACCTCCTGCGGTCGGTGCTCGCGAAGGATCTCGAGCATCGAGACCTCGTCGAGGACGTCGCCCGGCACGAGCGTCAGCTGGTCCTGGATGTGCGCGATGCGCTCGAAGTTGACCGTGCTCGACCTCCGGAGCATTCCCACCACCTCATAGCCGTTGGCGAGCAGGAGCTCCGCCAGGTAGGAACCGTCTTGTCCGGTGATGCCGGTGATCAGCGCTCGTCTGGGCACGACCTAGTTCTACTCGCTCGCGATCGACCCACCTCCGCCCTGACCGGCTCACAAGCTCCTTACTGCCAAGTAAGGTCGCGCGGGACATGCCATCTGAAACCGCCAGAGCAACGGCGCCCCGGCGGCGGCTGACAGCCGCGCGGAGGCGGCGGCAGCTGATCGACGTTGCGCTCGAGACCTTCGCCCGCACGGGCTACACCGCCACGACGATGGAGGACATCGCCACAGCTGCCGGTGTCACGAAACCGCTCCTCTACCAGCACTTCGCTTCGAAGCGGGCCCTCTACCTCGAGCTGATCGACGACGTGACGGCTCGGCTCATCGAGGTGCTCGGGGCCGCCGCCTTGACGGAGACGAACTTCCGGCGTCGGGTCGAGGCGGGCATGCTCGCCTACTTCACCTTCACCGTCGAGAACCCCTCCGCCATCCGGATGCTCTACGACGCACCGCCGGACGAGGAGCTCGCCCGCGGCCTGCGCTCGATCCAGGACGCGATCGCCGACTTCGTCAGCCCGCTCATCGAGGCGGACATCGACGATCAGCATCGCCGCACGCTCGCCGTGGCGGTCGTCGGGATGACCGAAGGCGTCACACGGCAGTGGCTGCGCCAGCGCCAGGTTCGGGGCGTCGCGACCGAGGACGAAGCGGCCGAGAAAGAGGCCGTCCTCGTCGCCGAACGCGTGGCCGACTTTGCGTGGAGCGGTCTGCGCGGGGCGCGCCGGATCGGCTGAGGGCCTGCTCAGGCGGATACGGCGCTCCCGGCGTCCTCATCGCCCCAAACCTCGTCGAGGAAGGCCACGATCTCGCCGGTGAGCCGCCGGGGTCGGACCCGCAACTCGATCACCGAGGAGGCACGCGTCAGCCTTCCCGACGGCAGGATCCGCGCGAGGGCTTCAGCGTCGCTCCACGGGTGGATGAAGTCTCGGTTGTGCCCGATCACGAGCGTCGGCACCGAGATCTGCCTGCGCTCTCCGAAAGTCGGTCCCACCGGGCCGACGAGGATGCCGTGCAGGATGGCGGCGACGACGTCCGGTCCGAGGGAAAGGGCGCCGAGAACGCTTGTGAACGGCTAG
>JAJYGM010000468.1 GCA_021785095.1 Actinomycetes bacterium | reverse complement strand
TCGCTCCGGTGAACAACAACCTGGTCTTGGCATATGTCGGGCAGCGGGTGCTTGGCCTCCCGCGCTCGTACTGAGATGCGATGCGCTCCACCACCAGGGGCGCGCTCGGGAGGGGCGCGCTCGGGAGGGGCGCGCTCGGGAAAGGCGCGAGAAGGAGCCCCGCATGACCCGGATTAGACCCGGCTGGAGCGGGAGGTTCTACGAGGACTTCGCGGCGGGGGACGTGTACCGCTGCCGGTACGGCTGGACGATCACCCAGTTCGACAACATCTCGTTCAGCCTGATCACCAGCAACTCGAACCAGCTCCACTTCAACGACGACTGTGCGCGTCGTGCCGAGTGGGGCCGGTGCCTGGTCAACTCGCTCCTGGCGCATGCGGCGGTGACGGGCCTGAGCACCGCAGATGTGAGCGAGAACGGCTTCGCCCTCGGGTGGGGGAGCATCGAGCTTCCACACCCCGTCTTCGCAGGGGACACCTCGTGCTCCGAGTCGGAGGTGCTGGACAAGCGGGAGTCGAAGAGCCGGTCGGGCCAGGGCGTCGTCGAGATCGAGACGCGTGGCTGCAACCAAGACGGGGTCCTGGTGACGCGCTTCCGGCGCGCCGTGATGGTCTCGAAGAAGGAGCACGCTCCGATCGCCGGCCTGTTTCCCGCGCACGGACAGACCGAGCCCGAGGGGATCGCGCAGCGCGGAGGCGGTGCGACAGGCGATCGGGAGGAATGGAGGCGATGACCATGCCGTCGAACGACACGGAGACAAGCGTCGAGTACCGACGCGAAGGCGGGATCGTCACCCTCACCCTGAACCGGCCCAGGGTGCGAAATGCGATCAACTCCCAGCTGCAGGCGGGTCTTCGGGCGCGGCTCGAAGAGGTGCGAGCGCACCGGGACATCTCGGTCGTGCTCCTCACCGGTGCTGGCTCTTCGTTCTGTGCGGGGGGAGACGTCAGGGCGATGGGCGAGCGGGCTGAGGCGGACCCGGGAACGATCGCCGAGGAAGGGTGGCGCCGTCAGCATGCGCTCCACGAGACGCTGTCGCAGCTCCACGCCTTGGACAAGGTCACGATCGCCGCAGTCAACGGGCCGGCGATGGGACTGGGTTGCGACCTTGCTCTCTGCTGCGACTTCGTCGTCGCCGGGCCGAACGCGAGGTTTGCCATGAGCTACATCCGCCGCGGGCTCTTCCCAGACGGCGGCGGCGCCCACTTCCTGCCACGGCGCGTCGGGCTCGCGAAGGCCAAGGAGCTCGTCTTCTCCGGGCGCGAGGTCGACGCCGAGGAGGCCGTCGCGCTCGGATTGGCCGACCGGGTGACGACCGCCACACCGATGCTGGACGAGGTCAGGGAGTGGGCCCAGCAGTTCGTCGGCCGGTCGCCGGTCGCCGTCGCCCTGGCCAAGCTGGCGCTCAACGAGACGTTCGAGCGGAGCTTGCAAGCCACCTTCGACTCGGGCGCGGCCGCTCAAGCCATCTGCTACACGAGCCGGGAGCATCAGGGCGCGGTGCGGACCTTCCTGGCAGACAGGGCGAAGCGGGCGACCTCCGAGACGGCGGGCGCGGCCCGTCCGCAGACGCCTTGACCACTGCCATCGAGGTCCGATTGCGAGGGCCCGGCGGGAGACCAGAAGGAGCCGAACGAGAGATGGAGATGCATTGAAACTGTTCTCATATCGACGGGACGGAGTGGTGCGGGCCGGCGTGAAGGTACGTGACGGAGGTCTCGACGTCGACGCCCTCGAGCGGGCGACCGTCGCCCGCGGCGACGACGAGTTCGCAGAGCTGCTCGGCCCACCGCTGCCATCGCCGACGAAGATGGTCGACCTGCTCTCGTCGGGCGGCGAGCGGCTGGCCGCCTTGGCAGATGCCGTCACCCGTGCCAGTGGAGTGACGCCCGAGACGCTGCTGCTCTCCATGGACGCGGTCGAGTTCGCGGTGCCGACGCCCGGCTCTCAGAAGATCCTGTGCGTGGGGCGCAACTACATGGAGCACATCCAAGAGAGCAAGAGGGAGGTCCCGGGAGACCCCGTGCTGTTCTGCCGCTACGAGGACAGCCAGGTCGCCCACCGCGAGCCCATCGAGCGGCCGATCAAGTCCGTCCAGCTCGACTGGGAGGGTGAATTGGCGGTGATCATCGGTCGTTCGTGCCGCTACGTGGACGAACTTCGCGCGCTCGATGTCGTAGCTGGATACGCGATCTTCAACGACGGTTCGGTCCGCGACTACCAGCACCGGACCGTGCAGTGGACGGCTGGGAAGAACTTCGTGCACTCGGGGTCGTACGGCCCCTACCTCGTCACGGCGGACGAGATCGCAGATCCTCAGAGCCTCGATCTGGAGACGCGGGTGAACGACACTGTGGTGCAGAAGGCGAGCACGGCGACAATGATCTTTCCAGTTCGCCGGCTGATCGCGTACATCTCGGAGTGGACGCAGCTCAACCCTGGAGATGTCATCGCCACCGGGACTCCGGCCGGCATCGGCAACGCGAGAACACCCAAGTGGTTTCTCAAGGCCGGCGACGAGCTGTCGGTCTCCGTCACGGGTCTTGACACGCTGCGCAACCCCGTCGTCGACGAGGAGCCTCCCAACGCGGCTCCGCAACCCTGAAAGGCGCCACGAGCAGATGAAGTTCTCCTTCAAGATCAATGCCCATGGGCAGCCTCAGCACCGTGATCTGCGTGACTTCGTCCGGCTCGCGCAGCGAGCGGAGGAGGTGGGGTTCCACTCGGTGTACTGCATCGACCACCAATGGCTGCCGAGAGAGCGGATGGCCGGGTACACGACCGACGATCTGGCGCGGCCAAGCTTTCCGGACGCGTACATGCTGCTCGCAGCCATCGCGACCGCGACGTCCCGAGTGCGGTTCGGCCCGCAGGTGACGCCGATCGGTCTCCGCCGGCCGGTCGACGTCGCCCGCTGGGGCGCGACCCTCGATCAGCTCTCGGGCGGCCGTTTCGTGCTGCAGGCAGGTGCGGGGCACCAGCGTTCGGAGTACGCCAATTTCGGGCTGGAGTTCCCGCCCTTCGTCGAGCGGTTCGAACGGATGCTGGAGGGTCTCGACGTCATCCGCCGGCTCTGGACCGAAGAGGGCCCGGTCGAGCACTCGGGCACCTATTACCGGCTGGAGCACGTGGAGTTCTGGCCCAAGCCGGTGCGCTGGCCCGGCATCTGGCTGGGCGGCTCGTCGGACCGCATCCGAGGTGCGGTCGCCCGGATCGGTGACGGGTGGGCACCAGCGGCGCCTCAGCACGGCGCCCTCGGCGCGAGCGCCTACCGATCCGGCATCGAGGAGATTCGCGCACAAGCTCAGGAGCACGGGCGCACCGGATGGATCGGGGCGGGGTTGATGGTGTACTCCGGAGTGCCCGGGGACGACAAGTCGACCCGTCGCGTGGCGGAGGTGCTCCGACGGCGCGAGGACTGGTCCACGATCCCAGAGGACCAGCTCCTGCAGGACGGCCCGGTGGTCGCGGGATCGCTCGAGCAGGTGTACCAGCGCCTCGACGCCTATCGCCAGTCAGGTGTCGAGGAGCTCACCGTCTCGTTTGTGCCGATCGACGACATCGAAGAGACGTTCCGCGGCCTCGAGGTCTACGCCGAGAAGATCCTGCCCCGGTTCGAGTAATCGCCAGAAGGAGCGACGATGACGTCAATAGCCTCAGATTGGAAGCGTGAAGTAGACATCGACCTTCTGCGTCGAAAGCGCGTCGCCCGCGCACACGAGATGATGGAGCGCTTCGAGCTCGACGCGCTCATCGCCTTCGAGTACGCCAACGGACGCTACTTGGCGGGCCTGCGGCCGTTGTACGCGCCGAACTTCCTGGTGCGTCAGGCAGCGGTCGTCACCTCGGCCTCGGACGACGTGATCTGCTTCGTCCATCAGGACGACACCCCGCACCGCAGGAAGACGATGTACTGGATGCCAGAGGGGCACGTGCGCGAATTCCCGACGGGGACGATGCTCGAGGGCGGCGGCGCAGATGCCATCGCCCCGATCGGCGCCGCGCTCCAGGACCTCGGCTTCAAGAACGGACGTGTCGGTGTCGACATCGGCACGACGGCAAGCCTCCGCAACATCGAGGCTCTCCTGCGAGGCAGTGAAGTGGTCGATGGGAACGGATGCCTCAATGCCGCTCGGGCGGTCAAGTTCCCCGAGGAGGTCGAGCTCATGAGGATCGCCTCGGCCGTGGTGGACGCGGCGCTCCATGTGGCGGTGAGCTGTGTCCAGCCGGGGATCCGGGAATGCGAGATCCTGGCCGAGGTGATGCGAGTCTTCTATCGCCACGGCGCCGAGATCCCTCAGTGCAACCTCATCGTGTGCACGGGCGAGAACACTGCCCCCATGCAGCGGTTCGCGGGAGAGACGATGGTCCGGCCCGGCGACCTCGTCTTCATGGACATCGGCGCCTGCTTCAACGGCGTGTTCAGCGAAGCGACCCGGACGGTCGTCTGCGGCGAGCCCAACGCAAGGCAGAGGGCCGTCTACTCGCTCGCGCATTCCGTGCACGAGGGGGTCATCAAGGCCTTGGTGCCCGGGAGGAGCGGCACCGACGTCCAGCAGGCCGCCGAGCGGGCTCTGTCCGACAACGAGCTCGGGCGGTTCATGCAGAAGATGGTCATCGCGCACGGCATCGGTGTGGGCTACGCCGAGCCTCCGTTCATCTCGCCTCCGGGGAGGAGCACGCCCTCCTTCACGGTGGAGGAGGGAACGGTCGTGGCTGTCGTCCCCACGATCATCGTCGAGGGGATTCCCGGCGGCGGAGGCGTGAGGCTGGAGGACGTGATCGCGGTGGGAGCTGACGGTCCGGAACGGCTGACGAAATTCCCATACGACGAGAAGCTGCTGGCCTAGTTGCCGGCACGGGAAGATCAGACGAGAAGTCCACACGAGAAGCCCAAAGGAAGCGCCGACAGGAGGAGAAGTGGACGAGCAGCACGACGTAGTGGTGGTTGGCGGCGGCAACGCGGCGCTCTGCGCAGCGCTGGCTGCTCAGGACGCGGGGGCCAAGGTGCTCGTGCTCGAGCGCGCGCCGTTCGAAGAGCGCGGCGGCAACTCGACCTTCACCGCCGGCGCGATGAGGTTCGCCTACGACGGCGTGGAGGACATCCTGGCTCTGGTCCCCGACCTCTCCCCCGAGCAGATCGAGAAGACGGACTTCGGTCGCTACCCCGCGAGCCAGTTCCTCGACGATCTCGGCCGGGTGACGGAGTACCGCACGGACCCGGACCTTGCTGAGATCCTCGTGAAGCGCAGCTTCGAGACCCTCCAGTGGATGCAGGCCAAGGGCGTCCGCTTCCTTCCGATCTACGGCCGGCAGGCGTACCTCGTCGACGGGAGGTTCACCTTCTGGGGCGGCCTCACGCTCGAGGCGATGGGAGGCGGTCCAGGGCTGATCGACGCGCTCACCGCTGCGGTCCGGCGCGCGGGCTGCTCGATCCTCTACGAGGCTCGCGCGACCGAGCTCGTCACCGAGCACCGACGGGTCGTGGGAGTCCGCTACCTGAAGGACGACGACGAGCACATGGCGGCGGCGGGGGCCGTCGTGCTGGCGAGCGGCGGCTTCGAGGCGAACGCCGAATGGCGCACCCGCTACCTGGGTCCGGGTTGGGATCTGGCGAAGGTGCGAGGATCCCGGTTCAACACGGGCGACGGCATCCGGATGGCCCTCGACGCGGGAGCCATGCCCTGGGGGAACTGGTCCGGCGCGCACGCGGTCGGCTGGGACCTGCATGCGCCGCCGTTCGGCGACCTCAGCGTCGGGGACGCCTTTCAGAAGCACAGCTACCCGCTCTCGGTGATGATCAACGCACACGGGCGCCGGTTTCTCGACGAAGGTGCGGACTTCCGCAACTACACCTACGCCAAGTACGGCAGGGAGATCCTCGCCCAACCGGGCCAGATGGCCTGGCAGGTGTTCGACGCGAAGATCATCCCCCTCCTTCGTGACGAGTACCGCATCCGGCGGGTCACCAAGGTGACGGGGAAGTCGTTGCCGGAGCTCGCGTCGAAGCTCGAAGGGGTCGACGCCGACCAGTTCCTCCTTACGATGGAGGAGGACAACGCCGCAGTCCAGCAAGACGTGCCGATCCACGCGAACGTGAAGGACGGACGAG
>JAJYGM010000487.1 GCA_021785095.1 Actinomycetes bacterium | reverse complement strand
GACGAACGGCTTCATCTGCCGGAGGAAGAACGTGAGCAACAGCGTCCGGATGTGCGACCCGTCCACGTCGGCGTCCGCCAGGATGATCACCTTGCCGTAGCGGATCTTCGTGAGGTCGAAGTCGTCGGCGAGGCCGGCGCCGATCGCCATGATGAGCGCCTGGATCTCGGCGTTCTTCAGCATCTTGTCGACCCGGGCCTTCTCGACGTTCAGGATCTTTCCGCGGATCGGGAGGACCGCCTGGGTGCGGGGGTCACGCGCCTTCACGGCTGAGCCGGCAGCCGAGTTGCCCTCGACGATAAAGAGCTCGCACTCGTGCGCGTTACGCGAGGAGCAGTCGTACAGCTTGCCCGGCAGCCCTGCCCCGTCAAGGGCGCTCTTTCGCCGGGTGAGGTCCTTGGCCTGTTTGGCCGCCAACCGGGCGCGCTGGGCGTCGAGGCCCTTCTTCACGATCTGGGCGCCCTCTTTCGGGTTCTCCTCCAGCCACTCGGCGAGTTTCTCGTTCGTCGCCCGGGCGACGAGCGAGCGCATGGCGGTGTTGCCGAGCTTGGCCTTCGTCTGACCCTCGAACTGCGGCTCGGTGAGCAGGACCGACACGATGGCCGTGAGACCCTCGCGGACGTCCTCCCCCGCCAGCCCCTCGGCGCCCTCCTTCACGAGATTGCGAGACCTGGCGAACTTGTTGATGACACTGGTCAGCGCCTGACGAAAGCCATCCTCGTGCATCCCGCCCTCAATGGTGGCGATGCCGTTCGCGAACGAGTGGATCGACTCGTAGTAGCCGGTGTTCCACTGGAGGGCGACCTCCACCTCCTGGGTGTCATCGGACACCGAGTAGGAAGCGACCCGCTTGAACAGCGCCTCCTTCGTGGCGTTGAGGTGCCGGACGTAGTCGGCGATTCCCCCGGCGTACTTGAACACCTGTGGCTCGGGATCGTGGCCGGGTCGCTCGTCTTTGAAGCGGATCTCCAGGTTGCGGTTGAGGAAGGCGTACACCTGGAGGCGCTCGGTGATCGTCTGAGCACGGAAGTCCGTCTCTTCGAAGACGGAGCCGTCTGGCCAAAAGGAGACCGACGTACCGGTACGGCCTCGCGGCGCATCGCCGACGACCTCCAGCTTCCCGACCGGACGGCCACCGTCGCGGAACTCCATCCGGTGGCGCTTACCGCCACGGTCCACTTCGAGGAGGACCCGCGTGGAGAGGGCGTTCACGACAGATGCTCCGACGCCGTGCAGCCCGCCGGAGACCTTGTAACCGCCGCCGCCGAACTTGTCGCCGGCATGGAGCACGGTGTACACGACCTCTGCGGCCGACTTGCCTTTGTACTGCGGGTGCTCGTCGATGGGGATCCCTCGGCCGTTGTCGATCACGCGGCACCCTCCGTCGGCGAGCAGCGTCACGTCGATCCGGGTGCAGTAGCCCGCCATCGCCTCGTCGACGCCGTTGTCGACGATCTCCCAGACGAGGTGGTGCAGCCCACTCGGCCCCGTCGACCCGATGTACATGCCCGGACGCTTCCGAACGGGCTCGAGACCTTCGAGGACTGTGATGTCATTGGCGGTGTACCGCGACGCGGTCGCCGTTCGATCCTTGGTCTCGGCGTTCATTACCACGGGCGCGACCTTCCAAAGGTGGTTGTTCTCATGGGCCAGCGCCGTCGATGGCTACCAGCGAGGATGACCTCACACGGGGCCCAGCAATGCCACGATTCTACCGTGAACTGCCGCCCCGACCGAACATTTCTGGCCGCTTCTTCCGGCTGCTCACCGTCCTGACCTGGGTCGGACGCGGACGCTCAGACGGTCGACGACGCGTGCTCCGAGCTCCTCCTCCAGGCGGGAGAGGAGACGATCGGACACGAGACGTACCTGGGTCGCCCAGGCGGACTCGGCCACCTCGCAGACGAGCTCCCGGCCGCGCAGGGCGACCGGCTCGATGCGCGCCGCCAGCTCTGGGCCGGCGGCGGCGTCCCACACCTGGGAGATCTTTGCGAGAACTGCGGTCGCGCCGAGCCCTCGCGCACGCAGCAGCGAGCTCATCGCGTCGCCGATCGCGGTGAGCTCGAGCGATTCGGAGAGACCCTCGAAACGGCTCTCGTCACGCCCCGTCACGGCAGGACCCTTCCGGCCGAGATCTCGACCACGAGGTCGGGCGAGGCACCGGGTGGCAGCTCACCTGCCGTGGTGAGCAGCGCTTGACCCCTCGGAAGCTCGGCGACGAGCGCCCGGCTCGTCCGCTCGTCGAGCTCGGAGAACGCGTCATCGAGGAGGAGGACTGGTGTCGAGCCGGTCACCTCGGTCACGTACCGGTGGATCCCGAGCCGGAGCGCCAGCGCGACCGCCCGCTGGCGGCCCTGGGACAACCGGGTGCGCGAGTCGAGGCCACCGGCCTCGATCTCCAGCTCGTCTCGCTGCGGCCCGACCGTCGTGACCTGCCGTCGGAGGTCCTCCTGCCTGCTGGCGGCGATCGCCTCGGCCAGCGATCCGGTGAACGAGCGCCGGTAGGACAACGCGAGGTCGCCGGCGGACGGCGCGAGGGCAGTCCAGGCCGTCGATGCGTACGGCGACAGAGCGGCGACCAGGTCCTCGCGCGAACTCGCCACACGCTCTCCGGTCGTCGCCAGCCGTTCGTCCCAGACGTCGAGGGTGAGCATGGCCTCCTTCGGCAACCGGCCTCCGAGCTGACGCAACAGGGCGTTGCGCTGACGGAGGATGCGCTCGAGCGACGCCCGCTCGGCTGCCAGGCGGGGGGCGGTCGCAAGCATGGCGTCGTCGAGGAGGTCGCGGCGCCCGGACGGGGAACCCTTCACGAGGTCGAGGTCATCGGGTGTGAACAGCGTCGTCTTCAGCACCTCGACGAGGTCCTTGGCACTTGTCACCCGCTGGCGGTTCACCACGGCGAGGTCGCGGCGCCCGGCCTGCATTCGGACGTCGATGTCGAGCCGCCGGCTGCCCTGTAGCAGCTCACAGGACACCCGCGCCTCGTCCTCGCCGCTCCTCAGCAGCGCATCACGTTGGACGCCCCGGAAGGACTTGAGCGTCGAGCAGTACGAGATCGCCTCGAGCAGACTCGTCTTGCCGGCACCGTTCTCGCCCCTGATGACGGTGAGCCCGCCGGGCGCCGGGTGGAGCGCGAGGTGCTCGAGGTTGCGGAAGTTCCTGACGGTGAGTGAAGTCACCGTCGTGACCCGCTCCCTCGGTAGCGGGCCGTCGCGCACCGGTGCGGGGTCGCTCAGGAGACCTTGACCGGCATGAGGAGGTAGCGGTACTCGTCCTCACCTTCGCCCCGGAGCAGTGCCGGCTTACCGGGGTCGTTCACCTCGATGACGAGCAGGTCGGAGCGCAAGGCCTCCACTCCGTCGAGCAAGTAGCCCGGGTTGAAGGCGATCATGATGTCCTCGCCGGAGAACTCTCCTTCGAGCGCCTCGACCGCCCGGCCGCTCTCCGGTGTCAGGACCTGCAGCTCGACCCCTCCCTCGCGGAAGGACAGCCGGACTGGTGTGGTGATGTCCTTGCTGTCCCGGACGAGCAGCCGCACCCGACGAAGTGCTGAGGCGAAGTCCTCGCGCGATACCCGTAGCCGGTAGGCGTACGAGCTCGGGACAAGCCGGTAGACGTCGGGAAACTGCCCCCGTACGAGGCGGGTGGTGATCCGTACGCCGTCCAGGTCGAAGACAGCATCGAGGTCGCTGTGGCGGAAGCCGATCATCTCGTCCTGGTCGTCTTTCGCCTGGGAGACCAGCCGCTGCACTTCTCCCAGTGCCTTGGCGGGGACAAGGACCTGACTTCCCTCCTCGAGAGCGCTCATGCCTTCGAAATCCCTGAAAGCGAGCCGGTAGGAGTCCGTGGCAACGAGACGAAGGCCCTTCTCGGTGGCCTGCATCTGGACGGCCGTGAGCTGGGGAGCCCGTGAATCATCGGCGAGCGCCGCCCGGACGACCTGACGCAGCCCGTCGGCGAAAGTCACGGCCGGAAGGTCGATCCCCGAGGTCTCAGGCGAGCTGAGGCGGGTGATCTCCGCCCCCGCGGCGACACGGACGACGAACTCGGCCCGGCCAGCCGAGAACCTCGCTTCTTCCTCTCCCCCCGCCACTGAGACGGCACCGGACTCGAAGGACCGGACGATGTCGGTGACGAGGCGGGTCGGGACGAGGACCGTGCCGTCCTGCTCGCCGGCGACCTCACACCGGGCCTCGATGACGAGATCCGGGTCGGATCCGACGGCCTCGAGCACGTTGCTACGCAACGTGATCTGAAGCCCGGGTGCTGCGCCGCTCAAGGCCGAGCGGCTGGCGGATGCCCTGCTTGCGGTGACCAGGGTCTCGAGGAGGGTGTCGCGGTCCGCGCGGAACCTCACGGCAGTGTCTTCTCCTTCGGTATGGGAATTCGGTAACAGGAGTAGTAAGGGCTGTGGAGTGTGGATAAGTTCGCGTCGTCCCTGCTAGATCGCGGTGAGGTTGTTCGCGAAGTATCCACGGTTGCCCACAGCGAGAACGGGGTAGTACCGCGCGCTTGGGGATAGCTGCCGCGCAATCCACGCATCGCAGCCAGCCTTCCACAGCCGAGACGGAAGTTCACCACTTGTGTGTCCACAGCTCAGTCACCGTGCTTGATCTGGACGATGAGCTGGGTGACCGTGTCGTAGATCTGCCGCCGTTCTCGCATCAGTGAGGAGATCTTCTCGACCGCGTGGATCACGGTCGTGTGGTCCCGGTCGCCGAATTCCCGCCCGATCGCTGGGTAGCTGTAGTCGGTCAGCTCACGGAAGAGGTACATGGCGATCTGCCTCGCGATCACGAGGGGCCGCCTCCGGCTGGGCCCGCAGAGCTCGTCGATGGAGAAGCCGAAGTGCGAGGCCGATGTGTCGAGGATCTGGCGGGCGGTGATCCGACGAGGCTGGCTCGCCGCCACGATGTCAGCCAGCACCGTCTCGGCGAGATCCCTTGTGAGGGGCTGGCGGTTGAGGCTGGCGAAGGCGGTGACCCTGATCAGGGCACCTTCGAGCTCGCGGATGTTGTCCTTCACGTTGGAGGCGATGAACTCGAGCACCTCGTCGCCGACCACCGCCCCCTCGTGCTCTGCCTTGGTGCGGAGGATGGCGATGCGGGTCTCGAGCTCGGGAGGCTGGATGTCGGTGGTGAGACCCGACAGCAGGCGGCTGCGGAGCCGGTCCTCCAGGGTGGCGATCGCTTTCGGCGGACGGTCGGAGGTGAGCACGATCTGCTTGGAGGCGCCGTAGAGGGAGTTGAAGGTATGGAACAGCTCCTCTTGGAGTGACTCCTTTTTGTCCATGAACTGGACGTCGTCGAGGAGCAGGACGTCGCACTCGCGGTAGCGGCGGCGGAATTCCGCCATGTCGGTCTTGGCCCGAAGGGTCTCGACGAACTCGTTCATGAAGGTTTCCGTCGAGACGTACCTCACCCGCAGACGCGGGAAGTTCTCCCGGACGTAGTTGCCGATCGCCTGCAGGAGGTGTGTCTTCCCGAGCCCTGCGCCGCCGTAGACGAACAGCGGGTTGTAACTGCGGGCGGGAGCCTCCGCCACCGACAGGGCCGCCGCGTGGGCGAATCGGTTCGACGGGCCGATGACGAAGGCGTCGAAGCTGTAGCGGGCGCTGAACTGACCGTCGCTCTCCCTCTCCTTTTCACCACGAGACGTCCGGCTCGGCGAGAAGTCGTACCCGGCGCGTTGGGTCCGCGCGCTCTCGGCGACGAGCTCGGCGGCCATTGCCTGTCCTTGGGCGTCGCTTCGCAGCAGGTCGACGCCGCCGGCGGAGTCATGGGCCGTCTCGTCCACCTGGACGTCGAAGCGGATCGGGTAGTCCTTGCCTGTCGTGTCCGTGAGCGCGTCGTGCAAGAGCGCCTGGAAGCGCCCGTCCAGGCGGTCGCGCACCACGGCGCTCGGCACCGCCAGCACAAGCGTGCCGTTCACGACCGCCACCGGACGGATGTCGGCGAACCAGGCTTTCCAAGCCGCCTCCGACACCTGCGACTGCAGGGCGATCGAGCAGTCTTTCCACAGTAGTTGGGCCTCTGTCACCAGCTCGGAGCCCCTCAGGTCTCTGTTCTTCCACACCACAGTCCACAGGTGTGGACGGCATGGAAGACCCCTCTCG
>JAJYGM010000334.1 GCA_021785095.1 Actinomycetes bacterium | reverse complement strand
CGGGCGTCGACTCCGCGAGCATCCTCAGCGCGAGCTGGGGAGAGCCCGCGCCGGTGTAGGCGCGCGCCTCGTCTGCGTTCGGAAGGAACAGGTCGACATCGCCGAGCTTCTCGAGCGTCTCGCTCGACCAACGACCGGTCGAGTCCCATGCCACGTCCGCCACCACCATCTGCCCGCTGGAGCGGGTAGCCCGCAGCCAGGATCTCGGCATCGCCTCGAGGCCGACCACGACTGCACACCCGGGGAGCACTCCGGCGAGGAGCTCCACCGGCCCGCAGGGCGCGGGTGAGTCGTGCGTCACCAGGCTCCGATCCTCTCCGGAGGCAACCGACACGGTGAGCGGGGTGCTCCAACCGGGACACCGCTGCGACCCGGAGAGGTCGACCCCCTCTCCTTCGAGCGTCTCCCAGAGGTAGGTCCCGAACGCGTCGGTCGCAAATGCGGCGCAGAGCCGCACCGGGACCCCGAGTCGGGCGAGCGCGACGGCGATCGTCGCCACCCCTCCCGGGCTGCTGCCGAGACCCGCGGTGCGCACCTCGCGACCGGCCGCAAGGGGCGCGCTGAGACCTGCGAACACGAGGTCGAAGTAGACCGACCCGGCCACGAGGACGCCAGCCGATGGTCCCGGGCCCGGCCGAACGGCACCGGCAGGGTCCGGCTGCTCCGAGGAGCGGCATCCTCGAGCTCGGGCCTCAGCACGATGGGCATCGCTCTGTGAGATACCGTTGTTCACTCGTCAGTATGTTATCAAGCATGGAAGTCCAGTCAAGAGCCCTTGGTGGCCAGGCGGCCGGGTCGGGAGCAGAGGCGCCCCAGGCGATGGAGGTGGTGGCGGGGCCGGTGACCGACCGGCTGGACCTCGGCGGGGTCACCCTCGCACTCCGGCGCTACTCGCCCGCAGCTCCCTGCGTCGTCCTGCTCCACGGCCTTGCCTCGAACGCCCGGATCTGGGACGCCGTTGGGACCGCGCTGGCTGCCCGACGGGTCCCGGCCGTGGCAGTCGACCAGCGCGGCCACGGCGGGTCCAGCCGCCCCGCGGACGGATACGACCTGGCGACGGCCGTGGGCGACCTCGACGCGGCGCTCGAGGCGGTCGGGGCGGTCCGGCCCGTGGTGGTCGGACACTCCTTCGGCGCCCACGTGGCTCTCCAGCAGGGCGCCGAGGGGCACTACCCGACCGGCGGACTCCTCGGCATCGACGGCGGCTTCCTCGACTGGCGCGCTACCCCCGGGCTCACCGCTGACCTGGCCGAGGAGCGTCTGGCCCCGAATGCCTGGGCGATGCCGCTCGCCGAGTGGCGGCAGGCACCCTGGCTCCCGACCGAGATCGACCCGGAGACACCCTGGATCCGCGCGTTCCTGGACGGGTCGGTGCTGGCCGGGCCCGACGGGCTGGTCCGGCCCCGACTCGCGACCGCTGCGCACGCGGCGCTCGCCCGCTCCCTGGTCGAGCAGCATCCAGAGGTGTTGGTCGCCCGGTTGGCGGTGCCGTTCCAGTTCTGTTTGGCAACCCGGGAAGACCTCCCGATCCCCAAGGCGCCAGGCTTCGACCGGCTTCGCCGACGCTTCCCGGCCGGGCGGTACTGCATCCACGAGGACGGCGCGCACGACCTCCCGCTCACCGAGCCGGAACGCCTCGCGGAGGAGATCACGGACTTCGTCCTCCGGGCGTCGGTCGCCGGGATCCCGGGTCGAGCCGTCTCGCCGGGGCCCGACCGGTCCCGAACGCTGTCCTGCGCCGAGACTGGCTCCGCCCCCACACTGTCCTGCAATCCCTAGTATGTTGATCGGGAAAGTCGTGTGCAGAGATGCCCGGCCGGGCGGGGACGCAGGAGCCGCCGAATGGTCCGAGGGGGGGACTTTCGTGTGAGCCGGTGTCGGCAGTCGTGGGTCATGCCCGGACGGCGACCCACCGGACGACCGAGCCCGCCCGGCGACACCCAGGTTGACGGGGGGAACCGCCCGGGAGCGGGAGGCATGTGATGCACGAGCCAGGCGGAGAGCGCAGCGCCACCGGCGCGACGAGGACCCTCGAGGTCTACCGCCGGCTGAAGCAGCAGATCCTGGCCCTCGAGCTCCCCCCGGGGCAGCTGGTCACCGAGGCGGAGCTGGCGCATGCATTCGGGATCTCGAAGACCCCCGTGCGGGAAGCGCTCTCCCACCTCCAGCACGAGGCGCTCGTCGAGGTCGTGGGTCGGAGTGGCTATCGGGTCACCCCCCTCACGCTCAAGCAGGCGCGGGAGCTGTTCGGTCTGCGCACCGTTCTGGAGGGCGAGGCGGCGGCGCTCGCGGCAGAGCGCTCCCTCGGGTCGCCCGAGCTCCACGAGCTCGAGCGCCTCGCCCAGGTGACGTACGACCCGAGCGACCCTTCGAGCGTCGCAGCGTTCCTGGAGCTCAACACCGAGCTGCACTGCGGCATCGCCGTGCTCGGGGGCAACGAGCGCCTGGCCGGGGTCCTCCACGGCGTGCTCCAGGAGCTCGAGCGGTTCTTCCGGGTCGGGCTCGCGCTGACCGCACGTTCCGCCCACATCACGCACGAGCACAGCGACGTGGCGGACGCGATCGCAGCTGGGAACCCCGAGGTGGCCAGGCAGCGGGCCGTCTCGCAGTGCGTCGCCTCCCAGGAGATGGTGCTCGGGGCGCTGGCTCTGAGCGACTCGCTGGCAACCGCCAACATCGCGCCACCGCCCCTGACCCCGAGCGGCTGGCACTGAGGCGGAGCACTCGGCCGCCGCGCCGTGGTCAGAGCTTGAAGACGGCCCGGGCGTTCCCGGCGAGCACCGCCGCCGTGAGCTCCTCGCCGAGGCCGAGTGCCTTCACGCCCTCGACGTTCGCCGCGATCCCCGGGACGCCGGGCCAGTCGCTCCCGAAGATCCACCGCTCGGCGAGCCGGGAGAGGTTGTGGCGATGGAAGTAGGCCGAGAGGCGCCTCGGCGGGAGCCCGGCGATGTCGATCCAGACGTTGGGGTACGTGAGCGCGAGGAAGGCAGCCTGGTCGTGGGCCCAACCCCTCCCGCCGTGGGCGAGGACGAAACGACAGCCGGGGAAGTCCGAGACGACGTCCACGAGGTGGTCCAGGCTCGCGTAGCGGTTCTGCGCGCCGGGGAAGTTCGAGGTCCCCGCGTGCACCACGACCGGGAGGCCCTCCTCCTCGCAGAAGGCGTAGAGGGGGTACAGCTCCGCGAGGTCGAGCGGGAAGCCCCCGTGGACCGGGTGGAGCTTGCAGGCGATGGCGCCGAGGTCCCGCTGGCGGCGGAGCTCGGTGACGACCGGGTAGTGCACGTGGGGGTTGACGTTGCCGACCACCCGGTACCGGTCGGGCTCCGCCTCGAGGAACGCCACGTAGTCCTCGATGGGCTGGCACCCGGTCACGCGGGGGCTGTGCTCGCAGAACAAGAGCGCGAGTCGCACGCCCTCCCGGTCCAAGTACTCGGTGAACACCTCGGGGCGCGCGTTCCCCGCTGCGTCGTAGAGCCCCTCGAGCTTCCCGGCGTCGAAGCCCGCGAGCCACTGCTCCGGGCGGAGGCGCAGCCCGCGGAGGCTCGCAACGTGGACGTGCGCGTCGACAACCTCCGGCTCCATGAGGTGCTCCCTTCCTCCCACGTCTCCTCCCACGTCCGCCCCCACCTCCCGCTCCTCGTGCCCCGCCGAGCGTAGGCAAACCGGTGCCGAACGGCACGATTGGCTAACCTCGTGCCGTGCCGGACCTGCCCGTCTACGAGGCGCGCCGCGGACGCGCCTGGAACGCGGAGGAGGACCTGGGCTTCCTGGGCACCGACGAGGACGCGCGCTTTCGGGGCGCCGACGAGGACCCGCGATTCCTCGGGATCGAGGAGGACGAGGAGGCCGGCTACCGAGGTGAGCGGGAACGCGCGGCGGAGCTCCGCCGGCTGCGGGTGCAGGTCGCCCGGCGACGGCGAGCTCGCCGCCGGGCGCGCCGGCGGCGGCGGGCACTGCTCGTCCTCGTCGTCGTCGCCGGCCTCACCTTCTTCTTCGCCGGAGGCTCCGGGAAGAGCCGACCGGGCGCACTGGCCGCGGCAGGCTCCACCACACCGCAGGACGCAGGGCACCACCAGCCGAACCCCAGCGCGTCGGACGGCAAGAGCGGGGCGAGGGCCACGAAGAGCTCGGGCGGGAGCGATTCCCGCACCGGCGGCGGAGCGAGCGGGGGGATTGCGAGCAGTGCGGCCGCAACGAGCAGCGGGCCGCTCCACGTGCTCGGCATCGCAGAGGGCCCGGTCCCCGACGGGGACCCTGGTGACGTCGGACCGATCGTGGTCCACCTCTCGGAGGCCCCCGAGGCCGGCGAGCACCCGACGATCGACCCCGCACTGCCTGGGACCTGGTCGCAACCGGCGCCGACCCTCCTCGAGTTCAACCCCACCTCGGGGACGGTCACGACGTCCCCGGTGGTCGTCACCGTGCCGGCCGGGATGGCGAGCGCAGGTGGTGGCCGGCTCGCGAGCACCGTCACCGCACGGTTCACCCCTGCGGCCGGCGGTGCCGTGCTCCGGTTGCAGGAGCTGCTCGCCGAGCTCGGCTACCTGCCGCTCCGCTTCACCCCGACGACGCCCGTGGGGGACACCGACGCGGCGCAACTGGCCGCGCTCGACTCGCCACCCGCGGGCAGGTTTCGCTGGGCATTCCCGGACGTGCCCCACCCGCTCGCGGCGCTCTGGACCCCTGGCACCTACGCGGCGATGACCGAGGGGGCCGTCATCGACCTCGAGTCCACCGAGGGCCTGCCGGTCGACGACAGCTACGGCGAGGGGGTGCTCTCACTCGCCGTCGAAGCCCGCCTCCACGGGCGCGCGGACCCGAAGCCCTACAGCTACATCGACGTCAGCGAGAACCGGCCGGAGACGCTCACCCTCTACCTGAACGGCCGAAGGGCACTCACTTCGCTCGCGAACACCGGGATCGACAACGCGACCCCGATCGGGACCTGGCCGGTCTACCTCCGAAACGCCGTGCAGACCCTTGTCGGGACGTACCCCAACGGGGTCCCCTACGACATCCCCGGGGTCCGCGACATCAACTACTTCGACGGGAACGACGCCGTGCACGCGTTCGTGCGTGCCCACTACGGCTTCCCCCAGAGCGCCGGTTGTGTCGAGCTCCCGCCTGCGGCGGCCACCGTCGTCTGGAACGACATCGGCTACGGGACGCTCGTCACCGTTGCGGCGCCGACCGGCACCCCCACCTGATCGGCGCTCGCCGGGCACGTGCCCGGTACTCGCCGCCGGCGCGTCAGCCCCCCGACCGGAGCGGGAGCGGCGCCCGCCCCGGGATCACCTGCGACTCGACGGCCCCGAGCGGCCCACCCTCCAGCCGGACGGTGTCCCCGGGCACCAGCCAGGGGTAGGCGTCCGGCCCCGCGTCCACCTGGAGCTCGAGGATGCAGCCCGTCCCGACGGTCCCGCTCCCGATCACGTCGCCCGGACGGAGGCAGGTCCCCCGCGACGCGTAGGCGACCATCTCCTCGAAGCTCCAGTAGAGCTCGGCGAGGTTGCCGGCGCTGTAGGGGCGGCCGTTCACGCTGGCGGTCAGCGCGACGTCGTACCCACGGCCCGCCCGGCGCTCCTCGAGCTCGTCACGGGTGAGGAGCCAGGGCCCGAGGCTCGTCGCGGTGTCCTTCCCCTTGGCGGGCCCGAGCCGCAGTCGCATCTCCCGCGCCTGGAGGTCCCGCGCGCTCCAGTCGCACAGCAGCGCGAAACCGGCCACGCACGCCCCCGCCTCGCGCACCGACAGGTCGCTCCCGCCGCTGCCGACGACCGCGGCCACCTCCAGCTCGTAGTCGAAGCGGGTACAGCCCGGGGGCAGCGGCACCGGATCCCGGGGAGCGCGGATCGAGGCGGGGTTCGAGAAGTAGAAGACGGGCAGCTCGTACCAGTCGGGGTCCACCGTCTCACCGCGGCCGCGGGCCGCGGTGGCCACGTGCGCCTCGAAGGCCATGAAGTCCCGGACCGACGGCGGTGTCGGGATCGGCGCGAGGAGGGTCGCCCCGTCGAGCGCCAGCACCTCGGCCGGCGTGGACCTGGCCCGCCGTGCGGCCAGCTCGAGCGCCTCGTCTCCGCCGGCGAGGAGGTCGAGGAGCGTCCTCGGTTCGTCCAGGCCGTAGAGCGCGCCGT
>JAJYGM010000209.1 GCA_021785095.1 Actinomycetes bacterium | reverse complement strand
GCCCGAGGCGACCGAGGCGACCGCCGCCACGCGGAGCCCAGCATCCCGCGCCGCCGCCGCGGTCACCCCGCCGATGCACGCCACGACCGGGGGCACCGGGAGCGGCTGGCCGTCGTCCGCGCTGAGCGACACGTAGGCGCGTACCGCCGAGGGCGACGCGAACGTGACGGCGAGCGCCTTCTTTAGCTCGCGGACCCGCCGTTGAGGGGGGGCGGGCGCAGGCAGCGTCCTGTAGGCGACGACCTGTTGGACCGCCCACCCCTTCACGCGCAGCATGTGGGGCAGGGTCGGCCGCGCCGACGCCGATGCGGGGAAGAGCACTGCGGCACCTGGCTCGGCAGCGAGGGGAAACGCCTCGCCGAGCCCCTCGGCGCTCGCGCGCTCGGGCACCAGGTCCGCCACCAGATGCCTCGCCGCGAGAGTGGCGGCAGTCGCCGACCCGACCACAGCGAGACGCACGCCCCGGAGCGCGCTCGCGTCGGGGACGAGGTCGAGGAAGCGTCTCGCTGCGTTGGCGGAGGTCAGCGCGACCCAGTCGAACCGAGAGAGGGACGTGACGGCCCTCCGGAGCGCAGCGCCACCGTCGTCGGGGTCGGCGATCTCGAGCACCGGGAAATGCACGACTCGCGCCCCTTGTGCACGCAACGCCGCCGAAAGGTCGTCGACGTCACCGCGCGGACGGGTCACGACGACGCTCACGCCGGCGAGCCTGCCCGTGCCGCCCGGCGAGACTCTCACGCAGGCGCCACCTTCACGTCACGCCCGGCGCTGCTGCGTGGGCGTGCCGAGCCCCCCCGGTGTACCCGAGCCCCCCGGTCCCATCGAGCCCCCCGGTGTACCCGGTCCCCCCGGTCCCATCGGTCGATCCGGCCCACTCGGCCAGCGAGGACGCCCCGCGCTCGCGCACGAGGTGCAGCGCGAGCGATCGTCCGAGGGCGTGCGGTTCGTCGCCGGAGAGCTTGGCGCGCACCACCACGCGGCCGTCGCCGGTCGCGAGGAGCCCGTCGAGCACAAGCAGGTCGCCGCCGGGGGCGAGCCGTGCCAGCGCGCCCACAGGCAGCCTGCACCCCGCGCCGAGCGCCCGGAGGAACGCTCGCTCCGCGTCCAGGGCACGATGGTCCTCGCGCACGTCGATCCGCTCCAGCAACTCGCGGCATCGCACGTCGTCGCGACGGCACTCGAGCGCGATCGCGCCCTGACCCGCCTGGGGGAGGCATTGCTCGAGGGACAGGTGCTGCGTGATGCGACCCTGCCACCCCAGGCGGTCCAGGGCTGCTGCGGCCG
This sequence comes from Actinomycetes bacterium, assembly GCA_021785095.1. The sequence continues at coordinate 4,849 of JAJYGM010000209.1, read as the reverse complement.
CGACCACCGAGGCGACGGTCCCGTCCTCGACGCGCTCCAGCCTCCTCGCCATGTTGCCCCGGAGCCCGACGAAGCCGAGATCCGGGCGGAGGTCGGCGAGCTGCGCGCGCCGGCGTGCCGACCCGGTCGCGACGAGGGCTCCCGGTGGGAGGCCGTCGAGCGTTGCGCCGACGAGCACGTCACGGGGATCTGCCCTCTGGGGCACCGCGACGAGCGCGAGCCCGTCTGGAGTCAGCGGCGGGAGGTCCTTCGCCGAGTGCACTGCGACGTCCGCTCGCCCTTCGAGCACCGCGGCCTGCACCTCCTTCACGAAGACCCCCTGGCCGCCGATCCGCTCGAGGTCCTCGTCGCGCCGGCGATCGCCTTCGGTCCGCACGACGACGGCCTCCGGGTGCACCGAGACGCCTCGAGCCCGGAGGAGCTCCGACACGATGGCCGTCTGCGCCAAGGCGAGCGGCGAGCCCCGCGTCGCCAGCCGGACCCCGCGGGCGCCACTCGGCGAGCTCACAGGTCGAAGAGTGTCCGCAAGGCCTCCACGAGGCGCTCGCCCTTCGGGGTGCCCGAGGTCTCGCGCAGCGTCACCGTGGGCTCGTGCAGCACCTTGGCGAGCACGGCCTTGGTGACGGCGTCGACCTCTTCGAGCACCCCGGGGCCGAGACTGGTCAGACGGCCGCGGTGACGCTGCAGCTCTCTCACCCGCAGCTCCTCGAGGCGCGCCCTCAGCGCGCTCACCATCGGCGCCGCACCGCGCTCCCGGCTCGCAGCGCGGTAGCGGACGAGCTCTTCGGAGACGATCGCCTTGGCACGCTCCGCTTCCGCCCGCCGCTCGCCGACGGCACGTGTGACCGCGAAGCGCAGGTCGTCCATGTCGAGGAGGGTGACGCCGTCGAGCGTGGCGGCCTGCGGGTCCACGTTGCGCGGAACGCCGAGGTCGACCACGAGAAGGCCACCGGGACGGGCCGAGGCGGCGGTGAGGGCGCCCGCGGTGAGGACGGGCCCTCCCGACTCGACCGCGGTGAAGACGACGTCGGACTCGGCAACCACGGCCGGGAGCTCCTCGATGCCCACCGCGCGGGCGCGGAGCTCGGGGACCGCGGCGTCAGCGAGCTGGCGCGCGCGGTCCCGGCTCCGGTTCACCACGACGACCGACGCCGCACGGCGTCCCTCGGGCAGGTGGCCGAGCGCACGGACGATGCCTGACCCCATCTCGCCGGCCCCCACCACGGTGACCGCGGCATCTGCCAGGCCGCCGTCCCGGCGCTCGCCGACGAGCTCGATCGCAGCAAACGAGAACGACGTCGTCCCCCGCGCCACGCCGGTCTCGGCACGCGCCCGCTTCCCTGCGCGCACCGCGTGTCGGAACAGCTCCCCGAGCACGGGGCCGCACGCACGCTCCACGCGAGCACGCTCCCAGGCGCGGCGCACCTGCCCGAGCACCTCCGTCTCCCCCACCACCACGGACTCGAGGCCGGCAGCGACGGAGAACAGGTGGGAGGCGACGTCGTCGTCGAAGCGGACCGAGGTGTGCAACTGGAAGTCGTCGAGGTCCATCCCTGCGTGGGCAGCGAGGAGTCCGCTGATGTCGTCGACGGCATCGTGGAACCGGTCGACGACCGCGTAGACCTCGGTGCGCAGGCACGTCGACAGCACGACCGCCTCTTGCACGTTCTCCCAGGTCCCCAGGGCGCCCAACGCCTTCGCCAGGCCCGCGTCGCCCACGATCACCCGCTCGAGCAGCTCGAGGGGCGCCTGTCGGTGCTCGACCCCTACGACGACGACGGACAAGGCTGAGCGAGCCCTCCTCCCTGGTCCAAAGGGATCCGGCGGACACGGCGGCACCTGGCCGAGGCACGATCCACGTCACTTCGGCGCACGCCACACGCTACGACGCCGGCAAGCCGGCGTGCAGATCGCCCGGGGCAGCGTCATGCTCGCTCAGCCTGACGCGGCTGCGCAGTCCTGGGTCGGCCTCAGCCGCCGAGCTGGACGGGTGTGGCGGGGCGCAGGCCGGGCTCGACTCCGACCGGCGGCAGGTCGGGCTCGAGGCGCGTGAGGAAGAAGCTCATGACCTGCAGCTCGATCGACAGGTCGACGTAGCGCACCAGGACACCGGAGGGGACCGACAGCACTCGCGGCGCGAAGTTCAGGATCGAAGCCGCGCCCGACGAGACCAGCACGTCGGCCACCGTCTGGGCCGCGCTGCCCGGCACGGTGATCACCCCGATGGCAGGCCGCTCCCCAGCCGCCAGCTCGTCGAGATGGTGGACGGCGATACCGGCGACGCTGGTGCCGACGATCGCCGGGTCGACGTCGTACACGCCTGCCACTCGGAACCCGTGCGAGGAGAAGCCGTCGGAGTTTGCGAGCGCCCGCCCCAGGTTCCCCATGCCGACGATGGCGATCGGCCAGTCACGGTCGGAGCCCAGCGCGCGGTCGATCTGGGCCGACAAGAAGGCGGTGTCGTAGCCGGTGCCACGGGTCCCGAACGACCCGAAGAGCGAGAAGTCCTTACGGACCTTCGCAGCGTTGACCCGGGCGCGTGCGGCCAGCTCCTCGGACGAGACCGTGGTCGCTCCCGCGCAGAGGATCTCGGTGAGGATCCGCTGGTACAAAGGGAGCCGGACGACGGTCGCCTCAGGGATCCGTCGCGAGTGGGTCTCCCTCCCGTTGGTGGGCCGTGCGGTCATCGCGCGCCGAGCGTACGGCAGCGTCCGTGCCGGTCACCAGATCAGCTCGACGGCGCCTCCCGCCTGGAGCTCGGTCTTCCCCGCAGCCGAGCCTTCGCGCACGACGACGGCGAGCCGTCCGTTGGCATCGGCGAGCACGCCGAGCTCGCCCTCGGCGAGGTCAAAGAACGACCGCACCCGGCGTGCGCCCAGCTCCTTGCCGGCGATCCTCACCGAGAGCCTCCCCGCAGCTGGCGGTGGCCCGTCGAGCTCGAGGACCGCGAGTTGCACGTTGCCGAACCTGTCCACCCAGGTCACCGGGGCGCGCAGGGCGATGCGGCCGTCGTCCTCCCGTCGTCTCGTGGTCTCGAGCGGTGCGAGACGGACCAGGGAGGCTGGGTCCACCTCGTCGCCCACGGTCAAGGGGTCGGCGCGACCCGCCAGGGTGGCCGCGGCCGGCGCGAACACGTCCCGTCCGTCGAAGGTCGGCGGCGCGCCCTCGGGCTTTCGCAGGGCGACCACGGCGTCGACGCCCCCGCTCGCGTCTGCTGCTTGGACCACCAGGCCGTTGTCGGGCGCAACGAACCACCGCCCGTCTCCGGAGCGCACCGCGACACCGCGCCGGGCGCTGCCGACGCCGGGGTCGACGACGGCGAGCACCACCCCGGGACCGAGGTGCGGCAACGCCCGGGTGAGGCATTCGGCACCCGCTCGAACGTCGAAGGCGGGGATCCCGTGGGTGAGGTCGACCACAGCGGTGTCGGGCGCGAGGCGAACGAGGACCGCGTGCACCACGCCCACGAACTCGTCGGCGAGCCCGTAGTCCGACAGGAAAAAGACCACGCCACGCGTCATGGCGCCGGAGGCCTGGACCCCCGCCGCGGCGGGCTCAACCGGCCTTCGTGAACCGGTCGGCCAGGTACTGGTCGAGATCCTCGCTGCGCAGGCGCAGGGAACGGCCGATCCGCACTGCCGGGAGGTCGCCAGAGTTGATCAGCCGGTAGACGGTCATGGTGGAGACGCGCAGGACCGAAGCGACCTCTCCCACGGTCATGAAACGAGCCTGAGCCCCTTCGTGCGACTTTGCCATGGTGTCCGACTTCTCCTCCGGCAACGACTGTAACGCCCCTCGCACCAGCGGCGAAAGTGCGGGCGCACCGTCGCGACCTGGGGCCGGGTTCCCTTGGGGGAGCCCGCCGCCTCGTCCGCCCTGTCCGCCTCGTCCGCTTGGTCCTTCGCCGGCGTCGCCCGCTCCTCCGCCTCGTCTGGGACGTGGGCGGCGTCAGTGCGCGAGCGATCGGGCGCGCTCCGCGGCGGCGAGCACGGCTTCGATGAAGGCCGACCGCACGCCCCGTGCCTCGAGCGCCCTGAGGCCCGCCGCCGTGGTACCCCCCGGGGACGTCACTTCGGCCCGCAGCACCTCAGGACGCTGGCCGGTCTCGGTGAGGAGCGCCGCTGCACCCCGGACCGTCTGCGTCGCGAGCGTCGCGCTCAGCTCGCGGGGAAGCCCTGCGAGGACGCCGGCTTCGACCAGTGACTCCACGACGAGGAACACGTAGGCAGGGCCCGACCCCGACAGTGCGGTCACGACGTCGAGCTGGCGCTCGGGAACCCGCACGACGGAGCCGAGGGCGCCGAGCACCTCCTCGGCCCAGGACAGGTCGGCGGCAAGGGCGTGGCTGCCGGCGGAGATCGCGCTCATGCCGGCGCCGACCAGCGCCGGCATGTTCGGCATGGCGCGCACGACGATCGAGCCGTCCGGGAGGACCGCCTCGAGACGCGCGGAGGGCATGCCCGCCACGACGGACAGCACCCGGCTGATCCCCGCGGCGCCGAGGGCACGGCACGCTGGCTCGGCCACATCGGGCTTGACCGCGAGCACCGCCCCGGCCCCGGGATCGCCGAGCCCCGGTTCGACGCTCGCCACGACGTGCAGGCCAAGGTGCGCGGCTGAAAGCTCGGCGCGGCGGGCTGCATCGGGCTCGACGACGGCGAGGTCACCGACCGGCCACCCTGCGCGGGTGAGCAGGCCGGTCACGATTGCCCCACCCATGCGCCCTGCACCTGCGACGACGAGTGATGCGGCCATGCCGAGACCGTACAGCTCCCGCTCGTGGTGGGCGCGGCTCAGCGCCGGCGGGGCCGGCGCCGGTAGACGGCAGGATGGCCGAGCGTCATCGCCG
>JAJYGM010000665.1 GCA_021785095.1 Actinomycetes bacterium | reverse complement strand
GCTCCCGGAACACGACCCAGGCGATCGCGGCGACGAACAGCACCTGGAGGTTCCCGAGCACCGTGGCAATGCCGGCGCCGACGTCGTAGATGGCGTGCGTCCACAGCACGAGATCGAGCCCGAGCAGAGCGCCGGCTGCGACGGCCCTCACCCGGTCCCCCACCGCGCGCGGGCCGGCGCGGCGCTGCTCGAGAACGGCCAGCAGGACGAGCACCGGCAACGCCAGCACGCAACGATAGAAGGCGGTCGTGCCGGCGGCCGTATGCGCGAGTCGGACGACGACGGCGGAGGAGGAGATGCAGGCGGCGCCGACGAGAGCAGGGACGACTGGGTCCACGCGGGACGCGGCGGGAGTCACGAGGCACCGCGACAGTTAGATACTCTAAGTATGTGACAGTCGAACCAGGACGGCCCCTGTCCCTCCCCCGCATCACCGCGTTGCTGGCTCGTCACGCGGAGCTCGCCTTGGCAGAGAACGAGCTGTCGCTCCCCCAGTACCGCGTGCTCAACCTGCTCGCCCAAGGCATCGCGCTCCCCTCTTCGATGGCCGACAGCCTCGACGTCCGCCGGCCGAGCATCACCGCAGTCGTCGACGGTCTCGTGGCTCGCGGTCTCGTCGTGCGGGAGCCGGACGAGAACGATCGCCGGAGGGTCACCCACTGCATCACCGAGGCCGGCTGCCAGGCGCTCGATACCGCCGAGAACCTCGTCGACCTGCGGCTGCGCGCCATCCTCGGCGCCCTCGACGACGAGGAGGCGGCGGCGACCGCAGCCGACGGTCTCGCACGCTGGGGCCCTGCACTCATCGCTTGGCGGGCGAAGAAGCACGCTGAGCGCTCTGCCCAGCAGAAGAACCCCGACGGCAGCGAGCACACCAAGCACGCCGAAGAGAGAGCCGCCGTCCACTCGTGAGCCTCCCACAGGACCCGTTCGTCCCGATCGCCGAAGAGCCGCGTTACGCGCGTCCACGCGCCACCATCGATCCGGACAGGGCGAAGTCGTGGCTGCGGCGCGCGTTCCCGATCGTGAAGGCACACAAATGGACGTTCGCCACCGCTCTCGGGCTCTCCTTCGTCGGCCTCGTCCTGCAGGTGCAGATCCCGAACCTACTGAACAAGGCCATCGACAACGGCCTTCACCCCCACGGGGTCCCGCTCAGCTTCTACGTCTGGTGGATCCTCGGGCTCGGCGTGGCGGGCGGCATCGCCGGCTACGTCTCGCGCCTCGCGATCTTTCGCGTCGCCTACGACATCGAGTTCGATCTGCGGAACATCATCTACGAGCACCTGACGCGGATGTCGTTCTCGTTCTACGACCGTGTCCAGTCGGGACAGCTCATCTCGCGGGCGAACTCGGACATCCGCTCGGTGCAGATGTACATGACGTTCGCGCCGCTCATCTTGCTCCAGTGCTCCATCGCCGTCATCGCGTTCGGCTTCATGCTGTCGATCGACGTGCCGCTCGCGTTCATCGCGATGGTGACGATGCCGTTCATCTACGTGGTCGGGGTCAAGATGCGGAAGTCCCTCTTCCCGGTGTCGTGGCTGATCCAGGCCCGCCTTGCCGAGGTGGCGACGATCGTCGACGAGAACGTGAACGGCGTCCGGGTCGTCAAGTCGTTCGCCGCCGAGGACCAGCAGCTGCAGGCGCTCGGGAAGGCCGCCACGAGGGTCCAATGGGGTTACGTGAAGGACGCCGACCTGCGCGCGCGATTCACACCGGCCGTTCAGAACCTGTCCCAGATCGGTCTGGTGCTCGTCCTGTTCTTCGGCGGCTGGATGGTCCTCCAGCACCGTCTCGGGCTCGGCGCCATCCTCGCCTTCAACGCCTACCTGCTCATGATGCAGGTCCCGTTCACGATGCTCGGGATGCTGATCATGATGGGCCAGCGAGCGGCCGCCTCGGCAGAGCGCATCTACGAGATACTCGACGAGCGGTCGGAGATCGTCGAGCGGCCAGGTGCCGTGGATCTCGTGGGGTGCAAGGGCGACGTCCGCTTCGATCACGTCGTCTTCGGCTATCCCGGAGGAGATCGCCCGACCGTCCTCGATGCCTTCGATCTGCATGTGGAACCAGGCCAGACCGTGGCGCTCGTCGGCAGGACCGGGGCCGGGAAGTCGACGGTGGCGAGACTGGTGGCGCGTTTCTACGACGTGCAGGGCGGCGTGCTGCGCATCGACGGGCACGATGTCCGGGACCTCACGCTCGCAAGTCTGCGGGCCAACGTCGGCCTCGTCCTCGACGAGCCGTTCCTGTTCTCGGTCTCGATCCGGGAGAACATCGCCTACGGACGACCGACTGCCGCTATCGAGGAGGTCGCCGCAGCAGCCGAAGCCGCCAACGCGGCCGAGTTCATCGAGGGTCTCCCGCAGGGATACGACACAGTCGTCGGCGAGCGCGGCTACACGCTGTCCGGTGGGCAGCGACAGCGGATCGCGATCGCGCGCACGCTCCTCGTGAACCCGCCGATCCTGATCCTCGACGACGCCACGAGCGCCATCGACGTCCATGTCGAGCAGCAGATCCACGAGGCGCTCCGCCGCCTGATGCGCGGTCGCACCACGCTGATCATCGCCCACCGCCTCTCGACGATCAGCCTCGCCGATCGGGTCATCCTCCTCGAGGACGGCAGAGTGGTAGCCGACGGCCGCCATGCCGAGCTCCTCGAGACATCCCCGCTCTACGCCGAGGTGCTCGCCGCTCAAGTAGAGCAGGACGCGGTCGCCGAGAGCACGGCGTTCGCCGACACTCACCACGCCGGGACCGGTCTCTGATGGGCTGGCACGGAGGAGGTGGCGGGCCGATGTTCGCGCCCGGTGGCCAATCGGCGGCGACCGCCTCCGGCCTACCGTTCGGCGGCATCCCAGCGGAGCTGCAGGACGGCGTCGACAGGCTCCTCGAGAGCGAGCCGGAGCACCCGGAGCCCACGGCCGTCTTCCACCACCGCGAGAGTGAGGAGGACCTCCGCCGCCTGACCTTGTGGCGGCTGCTGACGGCCTACCCCAAGCTGCTCTGGATCGCTGCAGCCCTCATCGTCGTGATGAGCGTGACCCTCCAGGCAGGTCCGTACCTCACCGAGATCGCCGTCAACGACGGGATGATCCCGCCCCACCAGCATTTGTCGGTCATCGCCCTCGCCGCTCTCGCCTACCTCGTCTGCGCGTCCGTGACGGCGCTCGCCCAGCGCTCGCAGGTCCGCACCACCGGCCGGCTGGCGGCCGGGGTCATGAACGATCTGCGGGTCAGGGTCTTCGCACACCTGCAGCGGCTCTCGCTCGACTTCTTCACCGACGAGAAAGCCGGAGTCCTCATGAGCCGGATGACGGCCGACATCGAAAACCTCCAGCAGCTGCTGCAGGACGGCCTCGCCCAGTTCGCCATCCAGGGGCTCACCATGGTCGTCATCACGGCCGTCCTCTTCACGATGAACGTGCGCCTCGCGCTCATCACCGTGCTCCTCATCGTCCCGGTGCTCACCATCCTGTCGCTCTGGTTCCGATCAGCCTCGGTGAACGCATACGACAAGGTGCGCGACGGCATCGCCAACGTCCTCGCCGACCTGTCCGAGTCACTGCACGGCGTGCGAATCGTCACCTCGCACAACCGGCAGCGTCACAACGTCATTCACCACCGCAACGTCGTCGGCAGGTACCGGGACGCCAACATCTACACAGCCCAGCTCAACGCCCTCTACGGGCCGGGCACGCAGATGCTGTCGGTCCTCGGCCAGGGAGCCCTGCTCGCGATCGGCGGCGACATGGTGCTGCACCACCAACTGACGATCGGCGCCCTGTTCGCGTTCTTCCTCTACCTGAACCGCTTCCTGCAGCCGATCCAGCTGCTCGTGCAGCAGTACAACACGTACCAGCAGGGCCAGGCCTCGGTCTACAAGCTACGGACCCTGCTCGAGACACGCCCGAGCGTCCCCGAGGCCGCCGGCGCCTACGAGCTCCCCCCAATCGAAGGCCGGATCAGCTTCCGGCACGTCTCGTTCGGGTACGACCCCGACACTCCCGTCATCCACGGGGTGGACCTCACGATCGAACCGGGCGAGACCGTTGCGTTCGTGGGACCGACCGGTGCTGGGAAGTCGACGTTGGCGAAGTTGATCACGCGCTTCTACGACCCGAGCGAGGGCCGCGTGCTCATCGACGGCCACGACCTGCGAGAGGTGACGTTCCGGTCGCTCCGCCGCCAGCTCGGAGTCGTGCCCCAGGAGCCCTTCCTCTTCGCCGGCACGGTGAAGGACAACCTCGCTTTTGCGCGACCAGAGGCGGCCGACTCGGAGGTCGACGAGGCCGTGCACGCCGTCGGCCTCGAGGAGATGCTCGGCCGCCTGCCGGACGGCCTCGACACCCTCGTGCACGAGCGCGGGCAGTCGCTCTCCTCCGGCGAACGCCAGCTGATCGCGCTCGGACGGGCGTTCCTGGCTCATCCCCGTGTGCTCGTGCTCGACGAGGCTACGTCCAACCTCGACCTCCTCTCCGAGACAAAGGTCGAAGCCGCCCTCGACGTCCTCCTCGAAGGCCGCACGGCCGTCCTCATCGCGCACCGCCTCTCGACCGCGATGAAGGCCGACCGCATCGTCGTCGTCGACGACGGCGAGATCGCAGAGACCGGCTCGCACGACGAGCTCGTAGCTGCAGGCGGGCGCTACGCCGCCATGTACGAGACGTGGATGCGCCAAGCCGAGGCCGAGGCAGTTCCCTCCAGCTGATCCGGCCACCCGAGCTGAGCGGCCGCTTCAGCTGAGAGGGTCAGCGGCGGCGGCGGCGGGCGAACTTGGATATCGCCCAGAAGGCAGCGACCACGAGTGCCACGATGATCGCGATCTTCAGGATCTCGAAGACGACCCCGACGACGAAAGAGAGGACGGCGAAGGCCACGATCGCGGCGACGACCGCCACGGCGGCGACCACGACGTAGTGTCCCGCCTTCATCACGCCACGGGATCCGTGCGGTTCCAGCATGAGCATCGCCTCCGGGACGAGCGTACCGTCACGGTCGTCAGTCTTGGCGTCACTGCCCGCCGCTCTAGGCTCGCTCGATGGAGGAGGCGTCGCTGCGACACGTCCGCCGGGTGCTCTCCACCGAAGTGCTCGAGCACCGGCTCCCGCCCCTCGAGCTCCCGGCTCGCTACAGCGACGCCGCCGACGAGTGCCTGACGCGCCTGTTCGACGCGGCGGTGCAAGGTGGGCGCGCCGAGGGGCTCGCTCTCGTTGCCGTCGGTGGCTACGGGCGCAGGGAGCTGTGCCCCGGAAGCGATCTCGACGTCCTGCTCCTGCACGACAGACATCGCGACGTGGGGATCGTGGCGGACGCCATCTGGTATCGCGTCTGGGACTCGGGCGTGCGACTCGACCACAGCGTGCGGACGCCGAAGGAAGTGACGGCAGTCGCCCGGAGTGACCTGCGCTCCATGCTCGGTCTCCTCGACGCTCGGGTTGTGTGCGGAGACACGCGCCTCGTGACGAGCGTGCTCGCCAAGGTCGAGGAGCTGTGGCACGCCCACGCGCACAGGTTCCTTCCCGAGCTGGCCGCCGCCACTCGTGAGCGGCACTGTGCCTTCGGTGAGCTGCCATACCTTCTCGAGCCCGATCTCAAGGAGTCCGCAGGCGGGTTACGGGACCTCGAGGCGCTCGGCCTCGTCGCCCGCGCATTGCCCGCTCTCGCGGCCGTGCTCGGGCCGCCCGAGCTCGAGGAGCCGCATGCGCTGCTTCTCTCCTCACGCGTCGCGCTTCACGCGCGCACCGGCAACTCCTCGGATCGTCTCCTCCTCCAGGAACAAGACGACATCGCGAACGATCTCGGCTACCCCGACGCGGACGCTTACGCCGCCGCGCTCGCCGCCGCCGGGCGCGAGGTCATGTGGGCCGCCGCCGACGCGTGGCGGCGCGTCGAGTCGGTGCTGGCGGGGCCGGCGAGGCGCTCAGGCGGTCGTGATGCCGAGGTCGACAAGGGCGTGCTGTTGCGAGACGGGGAGGTGGCACTCGGCACAGCGGTCGACCTCGCCGCCGACCCGGCAGCGGTGCTGCGGGTGGCGGCCGCGGCAGCGCGCTTCGACGCGCCGATGGCACTCGCAACGATCGCGCGCATCACGGCGGAGCGGCCCGAGCTCGGCGCCCGCTGGCCCACGGGCATGCGCGACGCGTTCGTGTCCCTCCTCGAATACGGGCACCGCGCCACCCCCGTCATCGAAGTGCTCGACCGGGCGCGTCTCATGGAGTGGCTGATCCCGGAGTGGGCGATCGTTCGCCACCGCCCCCAACGAAACGCCTACCACCGCTTCACCGTCGATCGCCACCTCCTCGAGGCCGTCGCCGAGGCGGCCTCGCTGTTGCGTGAGGTCGAGCGCCCGGACCTGCTCCTCGTCGCTGCTCTTCTGCACGACATCGGCAAGGGCCGACCTGGCGACCACAGCGCGACCGGTCGGCGCCTCGCCTCGGACATCGGGCGTCGAATGGGATTCGACGCCCGGGATGTCGCGGTCATCGAGCGCCTCGTGAAGCGGCACCTCCTGCTCGCCGACACCGCCACCCGCCGCGACATCGACGACGACGAGACGATCGAGCTCGTGGCAGAGGCGGTCGGGGACGCCCTCACCCTCGAGCTGTTGGCGCGCCTCACCCAAGCCGACTCGGTCGCCACCGGTCCGGCCGCCTGGGGCTCCTGGAAGGCGTCCCTCGTGACGCAGCTCGTCGAGAACGTGCGGGCGCATCTCGAGGGGCGCCAGGCTGACGCTTCGGCCGCGCGACCGCCCAGCCCACAGGTGGAGGCGCTCGTGAAGCGAGAAGAGCTCGCCCTGCATGTCGCCGGCTCCGAGATCACAGTCGTCGCACCCGACCTGACCGGGCTCTTCGCGCTCGTAGCCGGCACGCTCGCCATGCACCGGCTCGACATCCGGCAGGCGACTGCCCTCGCCGTGGTGCCGATGGCCGTCGAGACATTCGAGGTCGATCTCGACCCCACCCGTCCTCTCGACGAGCCGGCACTTCTCGCCGATCTCCGGCGCGCGATCCAGGGCGATCTGGACATCGATTCGTACCTGCGGGCGCTCGAGGACGCCTACTCCCGATACCGGCGCCCCGCTGCGGCCCGCTCGCCGGACGTGGTCGTCCTCGTCGACGAGCGAGCCTCCGCCGCCGCCGCCGTCGTCGAGGTGCGAGCACCCGACTCGCACGGCCTGCTGCACCGCTTGGCGCGGTCTCTCGCCGAAGCCGGTCTGGACGTCGTCTCGGCGCGGATCGCGACGCTCGGGCACGAGGTCGTCGACAGCTTCTACGTGCGTGAGCAGTCGGACGGATCCCGGCCCGGACGCGACCGCCTCGACTCGCTGCGAGCTGAGCTGGTGCGGGCGGCCGAAGTGACAGCCCCCTGACGTCACCCGGCAGCCTCGGCAGCCCTGCGCCTCGCTCAAGCCTGCAACTTTTCCTCTCCAGCGCGGTTCAAACCAACCCGGAGGCAGGGTAGGATCCGCCGTGGTGGAAATATGACGCGCAAGCCGAGAGGAGCACACAAGTCGGGGTCGAGAGGCTCGCTCGCCATGCCCGCGCTCATGGTCGGCGCGGCGCTCGTGGTCGCCGTCGGAGGCGGGCTCGCCGCAGTCCTCGCGGCCCACGGATCCTCCGGGCGCACGCCGGCGACACTCGAGTCCACACACGGTACGAGCGGTACGAGCGGCACGCACCAGCACGCTCACCACCATCACCACCCGCTCGGACCACCTAAGCCGATCTCGGTGCTGTCGATCTCGCCGGATCGCGCGTCGGGCGCCGTCGGGTTCCAAGCCGCGATCACGGTCAAGTTCAGCCAGCCGCTCGCAAGTGACACGCCACTGCCATCGCTCTCCCCCGCCGTCTCGGGCTCGTGGGTCCACAGCGGGCGGCGGACGCTGCGCTTCCACCCGCTCGGGAACTACGCGCCCTACTCGAAGGAGACGGTCGTCGTCCCGGCCTCGGTGCGAAGCAATCGTGGCATCGCGCTCGGCCGCCCGGCCACGGCCACCTTCGTCGTGAAGGGTGCTTCCGTTCTCCGCCTCCAGGAGCTCCTGGCCGAGCTCGGCTACCTGCCCGTGTCCTTCACGCCGAATGGGACGTCCGGAGCGGTAGGCACAGCCACGACGGCGGCGGCGGCAGCGGCCTCTGCAGTTCCCCCTGCACCCGGTGGCAGCGGCAGCACGGCACTTCTTTCCGCACCCTCCGCGCCGGCTACGACCGATTACGAGCCCTCGAATGCAGCCGACATCCCCTTGCAGCCCTTGGCAGGGCAGTTCAAGTGGCGCTTCTCGCAGATCCCGCCGTCGCTCGCTGCTCTCTGGCAGGCAGGTACCGCCAACGTCGTCACGACGGGGGCCGTCATGCAATTCGAGGCGGCACACGGCCTCGGCGCTGACGGGGTGGCCGGGCCGCTCGTCTGGGGCGCGCTCTTGAAGGCGGCGGCTGCCCACCAGGTCTCGACGGCACCGTATGACTACGTGTACGTGACGACGACGCTCCCCGAGCACGTGAGTGTCTGGCGCGACGGCGTGTACGTCTTCACGACGCTCGCCAACACCGGGATCCCGCAGTCGCCGACACAGCCCGGCACGTGGCCCGTCTTCGCCCGCTACGTGACGACCACGATGAGCGGGACCAATCCGAACGGCTCCTACTACAGCGATCCGGGGATCCCGTGGGTGAGCTACTTCCACGGCGGTGACGCACTGCACGGTTTCATCCGGCCCGGTTACGGCTACCCACAGAGCCTCGGCTGCGTCGAGATGACGTTCAGCGCGGCCCAGACCGTCTACCCGTTCACCCCGCTCGGGACGCTCGTCACCGTCCAGTAGCGATCTCGACCCGGCCCCGCCAGGTGGTGGCACCGGCGGCCTCGAGCACGATCAGGCCCTCGCCGCTCACGAGCGCGTTCGGCGGGCAGGTCATCGGCTCGATCGCGATGCCGCGCCGCCGGTCGTCGCCCGCCAAGGTGTCGGCCGTGAACACCATCGCGAAGGGGAATTCGGCCCCGGCCGCGACCGTCACGAACCGGCCGTCCGCGCGGGTGACCCGCGCCCGCCACGGCCCCGCGAGACCGGTGAGGCAGTCGTCCAGCCGGGTCGTCCCCACACGCCGGGGCGAGCTGAAGTCGTACTCGGTGCCCCTCACATCCGTCGTGCCGACGGGAAGGCCGCGCTCGTCCGTCAAGAGGCGCGTGGAGGCGGCGAGCTCCATCTCGCAGGAGTCGGCGAGCAACTCCCCCGCGAAGACGTACGGGTGGAACCCGATCCCGAACGGCGCCGCCGTGGCAGAGCGATTGGACGCCGTCACCTCGAGGGTCAGGGCCGCCGAGCCGGCTCCACCGCCGTCCTCGGTCTGAGAGCCGGTCCCGGTGCCGAGCTCGTAACGCACCGCCAGCTCGACCCGCCAGGGATAGCCGGGCTGCGGCTCGATCCGCGTCGACATCGTGACAGCGCTCCGCGAATGCTGCTCGCCGCGCCAACGCAACCACCGGACAAGGCCGTGGATGGCGTTGCGCCGCTCCGGCTCGTCCCAGGCGGCTGCTCCCTCGACACCGAGCCACCGGTAGCTCCCGTCGGCCAGGCGGTTAGGCCAGGGCGCGAGGACCTGCCCGCGACCGCCGGAGCACAGTGCATCGGCCTCGTAGCCGAACAGCACCGGGTCGCCGTCGACCTCGAAGGTTCGGATGCCTCCGCCCACTTCTGTCACGACGGCGACAGCAGAGCCGTGCACGAGCTCGAACTGCCGCCCGGACGGCGGCTCCAACCCCTCGGGCACGCCTCGGTATGGTAGTGACGTGCGGCTCCTTATCACCAATGACGACGGTGTCGACGCCCCCGGTCTGGCTCACCTGGCCCGAGCGCTTCAGGCGACCGGCGCCGACGTCATCGTCGCGGCGCCCGCCACCGAGGCGAGCGGCGCCGGAGCAGGAGTGGGACCTCTCCACACCATGCACGACGGGATCGACGTGGCGGCCGTCTCGCCGCCCGGTCTCGAGGGCATCGAAGTCCTCGCCGTCGAGGCGCTGCCGGCCCTCATCGTGATCGCCGGTTGCCTCGGGGCGTACGGCCCGCCGCCGGACCTCGTCGTCGCCGGCATCAATCCCGGCCGCAACGTCGGCCGCGCTGTGCTCCACTCCGGAACGATCGGTGCGGCTCTCACGGCGGTGCACTTCAACAAGCGCGGCCTCGCCGTGAGCATCCAGTCCGGACCCTTCGCCTTGTTCGAGTCAGCCGGCGAGTCGACGATCCACTTCGAGACGGCAGCCACCATCGCGGCCGAGCTGGCGGCCCTTGTCGCCACCGCCCCGCCGCGCACGGTCGTGAGCTGCAACGTCCCCAACCTCCCCCTCGGCGAGCTGATCCGATGGGCGAAGCTCGCTCGGAGCGGCCTCATCCGCTCGGCTCTCGTCGATGCCGCGGGAGGGACGAGGATGCAGCTCGAGCTGGGTTTCGGAGAGGCTCCGCCCGGCGACGAGAGTGACGAGACGCTTACCGCCCTCGGCTATGCCACGGTCACCCCGCTCGCGAGCGTGGCCGAGGAGTCGCGCCCGGAGGTCCGCGACGCCGTGGCCACCGCGATCGAGGCGGTCGGCGCCTCTCTCGGCATCCCTCTCGGCCTCGAGGCGCAGGCGGACGGACCGGCGGCATAGCCGCCGGGGGAGGGCGCAAACCGGGCGGCCCACTCGACCCGCCCCGCGAACAGAGCGTGACAGCGCAGCCGCTGAGAGTGCAGGTTGCCTTCTGGGGGCAAGCTCAGCTCGCTGAGCAGGAGATTCGTGATCCGGCAGCGTTGAGCGCTTGCCCGCGGTCGCGGTGCTCGCTACAGTGACCACACACATTCCGACAGACGGACGGTGCTGCAGTGCCCCGGTGGGTGGGATCCCGGGGACGAGGGTCGACGAAGTCGCCCTGTGCACGTGGCCATGCCGGTACGGCAACGCGCCGCGTCCTGCACATCGTCGTCATGACCCAGTCCTGACCAGACGGACAAAAGGAGTCGCGTCACCAACCCAGCACACAGGGCCGTTCCCGTCTGCACCTCGAATGGATGCCACAGCGTCCCGACACGACCCGCCCTTCCGGCATCGTGCCACGAGCCGCATGCAGAGAAGACGGGCTGCCCGCATCAGCACCCCCACCTGGAGCCCACCGGGGTTTCCGAACTCCCAAGGAGGAGCACGATGCGCAAGCACCCCCTGATCGCGCTGACCGCGTTCACGGCGCTCGGAGCGAGCGCCATCGCCGGCACCACCGCCGGCACCTTCAATTCCGTGCTCACCAGCGCGAAGAGCGCTGCCCACCACGGAAGCGGCAGCATCGCCGCAAACGCCCTCGCCGCGCGCACGCGTAGCGACCGAATCTTGCCCGGCCACAAGGGGCCGGACGTTCATGACGGCCGAGACCTCGTAGCCGTCCACAACGCGCGCCGTACCCGGCACGCGGAGCTGAGCAACGCCACCGGCCTTCCGGTCGTCCACCACCACAAGGCGAAACACGTCATAGCCGTCGTCGCACCACCGCCACCGCCACCGCCGCCTCCCCCGCCGCCCACCACCACCACGACCACCACGACAGCCGCACCGGCAGCGCCGGCGGCACCGTCCGGAGGTGTGTGGTACGAGCTGCGGGTCTGCGAGTCCGGTGACAACTACGCCGAGAACACCGGCAACGGGTACTACGGCGCCTATCAGTTCTCGCTCTCGACCTGGTACGGCCTCGGTTACACCGGGTTGCCGAGCGATGCCCCGCCGGCGGTGCAGGACCAGGCGGCGGCAGAGCTGCAAGCCCGCTCGGGTTGGGGCCAGTGGCCGCAGTGCGCGGCTACGCTCGGCCTCTACTGAGCGGCACGCAACACAGATCCGCGAGATTGGCCTGATCGCTCGGATACCCCGCCGGCCCGACATCCGCTGCAAGACCGGGACCTGTAGCGTCGTCTTGCACGGTGATGAGCGCGGAATCGACGGGTCGGAAGCTGATCCCGGGCCGGCGGGGAGCATCGGCAGCCTCTGTCGCCGTTGCGGTGATCGTCATAGCCGCGAGCGCTGCCGCGATTGCTGCCGGCATCATCAGCACTGATCAACCCCGTAGACATCACGCCGCCGCATCACACCCGCTGCCACCTTGCCTGCCTGCGCAGACCGCCTCCTCGTCGGGGGTGCCTACCCGTCTCGGAGCGTGGGCATTCACCCCGCTCGAGCGCGGCACCTTCGCGGCGGTGACAGCGGGCGGGCACGGCGGGCTGCTCGCCCTGCAGGCGTGCGGGGCCGAGGAGACGGCCCTGCGCGTTCTCGAGGTGTTCCCCGGCCGCTCTCGGTCGCTATCTGCCGGCGCCGTCGCTTCGGCCGAATTCGCGAGAGCGGCTCCCGTCGCAAGCTCCCTCCTTGCCACCTCGGATGCCGTCTGGTTCGGCGAGGCCCGTCTCGCGCTCGGCGGCCGTCTCGACGAGGCGCCGTACCGCCTCACCTTGCACGAGCTCGACCCGACGTCGCTGGCCGAACGCCGATCGATCCCGCTCGGACGCGGCTACGGCGTCACGCTCCTTGCCGCGCCGGCCGGCTTTGGCTCTGTCGTGGTCTCGACCGGCCGCGCCCTCGACCTCGTCAGCAGCTCCGGTTCCGTCCGCTCGCTCGCCACGTTCCCCGGAGTCGTGGTCCAGCACGCCTCCGTGGTACGAGGAGCACACCTCGCGGTCGTAAGCGTCTTCACGCCGAGCGCAGTCCCTCCAGCACCCTCGACCGCGCTCGAGGTGATCGATCTCGAGAGCGGGCAGGTCGTCTCGAGCCTCTCCCTCGCCCACGGTGGCGAGGTCGAGGCGCTCGCCGCGGGCACGTCCGATGCGCTCGCTGTCGTCGGCAACGCAGGGAGCACCGCCGTGGACCGGCTCTCTCTCGACCCGCTGGCGATCACGCCTGTGTCTGCAGCCCCGGTCCCCGCCACGCTGACACCCCTTGCCATCGCGCCCACGGGCTCCGGGCCGGGCTTCGTCTACGGTGCGACGACCCTCGCCTGCGTCGACCTCGAGTCCGGCTCGGTCGTCGCCTCCACCACGCCGGACGGACCGGCAGAGGAGGTGTCCGGCATCGCAGAGACGGAAGTGGCGTCCGGCGCCGGCAGCCTCGGCAGCTCTGGCAGTCACAAGATCGCCAGCGTCTCCACTGTCGCCATCCTCCCCTCCGGCATCGGCACCGTCGACGTGCCGGCATCCTGTCGCTGATCCGGTAGGAAGGAGAGATGCGACTCGGCTGCTGGATCGCGACAGAGCGACCGTTCGACGACGTGCTCGCGACCGCTCTCGAGGCTGAGAGGCTCGGATACGACTCCGTCTATCTCGCCGACCACTTCATGCCGCAGACATCACCGCCTGCCGAGCCGCGCCTCGAGGCATGGACGACGCTCGCGGCGCTCGCCGCGCGGACCGAGCGCGTGCGACTCGGCGTCCTCGTGACCGGGAACACCTACCGGCACCCTGCCATCCTCGCCAAGATGGCGGCCACGACCGACCGGATCAGCAATGGCCGGCTCGTGCTCGGCCTTGGCGCAGGCTGGCAGCGCAACGAGCACGAGGCCTACGGCATCTCGCTGCCGGAGAACGCAGAGCTGCTCGGCCGCCTCGACGAGGCCTGCCAGGTCGTGCGCACGCTCCTCGACAACACGTGGTCCGACTTCGACGGCCGCTGGTACCACCTCGAACGCGCCCCCTGTGAACCGAAGCCGGTTCAGACGCATCTCCCGCTGCTCGTCGGCGTCTCCGGCGAGCAGATCGCCATGGGCGTCGCCGCTCGGCACGCCGACATCTGGAACTACTGGGGGACCCCCGAGACCCTCGCACACAAGCTGGCGGTTCTCGACGCCCACTGCGAACGGGTGGGGCGCGATCCGTCGACCCTCGAGCGCTCCACCCAGGCGCTCGTGTTCATGCACGACGACCCCGCCGAAGTCGCCCGTCTCCGTGAGCAGGCAACCCGCCAGCCCTCGATCTTCGGTTCGCCTGCCGAGATCTCCGAGATCCTCGGGTCCTACGCCGAGCTCGGCGTCGCCGAGTTCATCCTGTCCGATCGCACGCTCGGCCGGGACGCAGGCGAACGGTTCGAGACGATGGGCCGTTTCGTCGACGAGGTCGCGGGCCCCGTCCACCGCGCGGTCTGAGGCTCAGCCGGGCGGCAGCAGGGTCGAACGGTCCGTCATCTTCCCCCCGGGCTCGCGGTGTGCCGGCCGGAGCGGCCGCATCACATCAGCAGCAAGGTGGCGCCGCTCACCGGACCACGGAGCCGGCGGGGCGACGATCCGATCGGCGAGGCGGTATGCGACGGCCTCGTAGTTGACCCTCCAGCCGCGGAAGTGCGGCCAGGCCTCCTCGGCTGTTCGCTCGGTCGGAACGCCGACCTGCACGAGCAGATCGACGGCGTGGGCGAACTCCTCGTAGGTCAACTGGAGCTCCGCGTCCGGGAGCGGGTCGTAGTCGACGCTCCAATCGAGCGTCTCGCCGATGCGCCGCAAGGCCGTGAACCCCATCCGCAAGCAGAAGCGCGCTTCGTGCGGCGCTGTCGATGGCATCAGCGACAGGTGCAACGCGGCCGCGTCGAGCACGGTGAGCAGCGCGAGGACGTAGGAGTATCCCGGCTGCGGCGAGCGGAACACGAGCAGGATCGGGTAGCTCACGTGGGTCTCGGCGAGGTCGGCCGACCACAGCTCCCAGTCGCGGTAGAGCTGCGGCAGGCCGTCGAGGCTGGCGATCAGCTGATGGCGCATCAGCAGCTCGGGCCCCCAGGCCGGAAGGCCGGCCCGGCTCTCGAGGAGCGTGACCAATGACTCTCGCCGGTTGAAGGCTTGATAGATCGCGGGGAGGTAGCCGATCTGGAGCGCGATGGCGACGCCACCCGTCACGGCGCCGAGATCCTGCAGGGCTGCGTTGCCCGGTCCGGACACGCGGGCGATGCCTGCTGAGAACACCTCGGCGGCGGCGAGCTTCAAGGCGTCGGGGTACGAGGTCGCGTACGGCCAGAGGGCGATCGAGTAACCGAGCACGAGCAATGTGAGGAACGCGGCGAGCTGCGCGAGCAGCGCGAAGGGCCCGACTGCGGCGAGGATGGCGTCCTTCTGCGAGAAGCCGCGAAACGGTCGGGCTATCGCCACGCCGAGCAGTCGGGCGGTCCGCATGACCAGCAACGCCGTTCTCAATCCGAACGACTTCCCCCGTGGCATGACGAACGTCCCGACGAGGCTCGCGAACGTGAACGTGACGATGAGCAGTCCCACCGCCACGCGCAGGCCGGTCACGGCGCCCGATTGTTGCAGCCTTTCCCCCAAGGTGCTGTGTTCCGCGTGCAGTTTGCGTCTTGTCACGCGGCGGGTATTTCACATCGCAACTACACGGTATGGACCGTGGCGAGAGAAAGGCATTCACTCGTGGGTCTCGTCATAGCAGTGCTGCTATTGGCGCTGATCCTGGGAGGTCTCGGGTTTGCCGTGCACTTCCTCTGGATCATCGCCGTGATCGCGTTCCTGATCTGGCTCATCGGCTTCTTCGTCGCCGGAGCCGAGCGACGCTGGTACCACTGGTAGGGCCACGTCTGACCGACCTCCTCGTCAGGAGTCGGCGCGTGATCCGCAACATGATCGGCATGCGCCTCGTCAGCCCCTGCTTGCTCGGTCTCGAGATCCGGCCTTGTGTGGTCCTACCTCATCCGGCCTTCATACCTTGAAAGAGCACGGCCTCATACCCCGAAACGATGCCCCCGCAACATCACCAACCGCGCCCGCACTCGCCCCTTCGCCGCTACGGTCGCGGGGTGCTGACCAGCAGAGCTTTCTCGCCCGGCACTGCTCCTCGGGCCAGCTTCCCAACCAATTGTGCCAAGAAGGGATCCCATCACATGGAAGAGATGTTCGAGATCGCCGAGCGCGCCGTCGGCGATCAGACATCGGTGCTCACCGTGAGAGGTGAGATCGACGTCTCGACGGCGCCCGAGCTCCGCGATCGGCTCCTCACGGTCGCGCAGGACGGTCGCGCCATCGTCGTCGTCGACTTGAGCGCCGTGACCTTCCTCGACTCGACAGCCCTCGGCGTCCTCGTGAGCGGCCTGAAGCGCCTCCGCGCAGACGGTGGCGACCTGCGACTCGTCGTGACGGGGCGGAGCGTGGCGAAGGTGCTCGAGATCACGGGCCTGGTCGACGTGTTCTCCATCTTCGAGACGGTCGATGCGGCGGTCGCAGGATGACGGCCGCAACGGGCCCTTCCCGGGTCGAGCTCTCGATTCCCGCCACCGTCGATCTGCTGGCACTCGCCCGCACGACCGGTGCCGCAGTGGCAGCGAGGCTCTCGTTCAACTACGACGAGATCACCGACCTGCGCCTTGCGATAGACGAGCTGTGCCTCACGCTCGTCGAGGGCGCGCCGGCCACCCGGCTCGAGATCTCCTTCGAAGCCGTCGGTGACGTCCTCGAGGTGGAAGGCCGCGCCGTCGGAGTCGGCCTCGGCACGCCGGTCGCTCTGCAGAACGGCCAGGCGGGCGCCGACATCGTGCTGTCCTCAGACCTGTCGGCGCGGATCCTCGACGCGCTCGTCGACGAGCACGGCGCCGACGAGGCGGGCGACACCCGCCGGGCCTGGCTGCGCAAGCAACGGAGTACTGAACACGCGTGAGCAGTTCCAACGACCCGGCTCGCTCCGCAGAGCTACGCGAGAAGTTCGAACGATTCGCCGCAGGTGAAAAGGACCTTCGGGACGACCTCATCGAGGCACACCTGTGGCTCGCCGATCGACTGGCGCGGCACTTCGCCAACCGCGGAGAGCCTCTCGACGACCTGTACCAGGTGAGCTCGCTCGCGTTGATCAAGGCGGTGGACCGCTTCGATCCCGAGCGCGGCGTCGAGTTCACGAGCTACGCAACGACGACCATCATCGGGGAGTTGAAGAGGCACTTCCGTGACCGCGGGTGGTCTGTCCGTGCACCTCGACGAATCCAGGAGCTCTACCTGCATCTCGGACAGGCGATCAGCGACCTGTCGCAGAGCCTCGGCCGCTCTCCCACGATCCAGGAGCTCGCGCAGGTGACTGCAGCGTCGGAGGACGACGTGCTCGAAGCGCTCGAGGCCGGGCACGCATACCGTTCGACCTCCCTCGACGCACCCGGAGAGGACGACGACACGCTCGGGAGCCATCTCGGCGGTGAGGACGCCGAGTTCGCCAACTCGGAGCGCCGGCTGCTCCTCGAGCCCTACCTTGCCCGACTGCCCCAACGCGAGCGGCTCATCTTGAAGCTGCGTTTCGAAGAGGACCTCACCCAGTCCGAGATCGCGCAACAGCTGGGCATCAGCCAGATGCACGTGTCCCGGCTGCTCTCGAAGTGCCTCGCCCGCCTGCACGAGGCATACCAGGCGGCGGAGGGTTAGTCAGCGGTCGGCGAGCGTCCCTCGCACTCGACAAAGGGCTGCGGAGCGACGCCGCTTCCGATCTGCGCCGCCGCTTGGCGAACCGACCAGCGGTGGAGGCGCTGCATCTCGTCGGTGAGCGGCGCGACGAGGAGGTGGTTGGACCTGCACCACTCGTTGAGCGTCTTCACGACGTCTGCGAACTCCTCCAGGTGTTCGGCTGCGACCGCCGGGAAGTCCACCGCGAAGTCGCCGAGCCCCGTGCCTTCGCGGCGTGCGACCGGCTCCGGCGGAGCACTCGCCTCGGCGCGGGCCACGGCGAGGAACTGTGTCGTCGCGCGCCTGGCGAGCTCGCGCAGCCCTTCGGGCACGTCCTCACGGTCGCCACCGAGGACGATGAGCGTGCCTTCGCGCAGCATGGCCTCGATGCGCGCACGCATCGCGATGAACTGTTCCACCGGCACGTCGCGATAGATCACCCTCTGCACGGTTCCGGCACCCGCGTCCGGCTCCTGGCCGGTCCTCGCCGAGGTGGTGCGCTCGTCACCGTCGATCGGCTGGTTCGAGGAGGTTCGGCTCGAACCACCGCCCCGGTGCAAAGGCTCGGCCCAGTGCACCTCGCCCCGTGCGGAGGGGTTCCCGGGCTGGTCCCCGGCAAGGCTCAGGTCCTCGAGGTGGGGCAGGGCCAAGTCGGCCCAGACCGTCTTCCCGTCGACACGCATGTCGGTCCCCCACTCGAGCGATGTCGCCTGCACGATGCGCAGCCCGCGGCCGGTGGAGGCGAAATCGTCGAAAGCCTTGAGCACCGGCGAAAGCGTGGACCGGTCGCTGACACCGACGCGCAGGATGTCACGTTCCACCTCGAGCGACACAGCGAAGGGGCCGGCAGCGTGCAGGAAGGCGTTCGCCAGCAACTCGCTCGCGACGAGCGTCAGGCTCTCGACGGTGGCGTCGTCGAAGCCGAACGACGCCGAGACCGCCTTCAACCAACCCCGGGTCTCAGCCGTCGACGCCGGGCCGCGCGCGAGCTCGCGCTCGGCGACGCGCATGACCCGGCGCTGCCGGGATCCGGCTAGGGACCCTTCCCGAGCCGGTCTGTCTGCCATGTTCGAGATCCGAGTCTCGCCTGCCGAGTGGACATGCCTCACCGAGCACCTGAGTGCCGTTCCTTCCTGCCTCTCTCGTCCGCTCTTTCTGCTCATGCCTGCCCTGTTCATGCCTGCCTGTGCTGCGTGACCTACCCGCGATGAGCCGGGGCAAAACTGCACACGAGTCACCCCGACTGCCCATTGTCCCGGCGCTCGGGGTGCCTGGTCCCGCAGCTCGGGCCCGTCGCTCAGTCGCTCGAGTGCGGTGCGACGCTCAGCCGTCTCCCTGCTGGCTCAGCGCGGACAGCGGACGCGCCTCGGCGAGGTCTGCAGGCAGCGTGAACACGACCCGCACACCTGGCCGGTAGGTCGTGTCGAGCCAGATCCTTCCTCCGTGGTGCTCGACGATTCGCCGGCAGAGGGCGAGGCCGATGCCGGTGCCGGGGTAGTCCGAACGCTTGTGGAGGCGCTCGAACATGGCGAACACCCGGTCGGCATCCTCTGGCGCGATGCCGATGCCGTTGTCCGCGACCGCGATCCGCCACATCGCGTCCTCGACCGGGGCCGCCGCAGCCGGAGCTGAGCCTCCGCCGGCCGAGGCCACGTCTCGGCGGCTCACCGGTGGCTCGGTCGAGACCACGACATGCGGCGGGCTCGTCGAACGGAACTTGAGAGAGTTGGCGATCAGGTTCTGCACGAGAGCAGCGAGCAGCGCATCGTCTCCACGAACGGTGGGCAGGTCATCGCTCGCTATCACCGCGCCCGTCTCCGCGATCGCGTCGGAGAGGTTCGCCGTCACCGACCGCAGGACCTCGTTCAGGTCGACGTCCTCCATCGGATAGGAAGTGCGGCCGACCTTGCTCACCTCGAGCACGTCCTTGATGAGGTGCTGCATGCGCCGAGCGGCCTCGGCGACAAAGGAGAGGAACTCTCTCCCCTGCTGGTCGAGGCGGTCGCCGTAACGGCGGAGCACGAGCTCGGAGAAGCTCGACATCTTTCGCAAGGGTTCCTGGAGGTCGTGCGATGCGACGTACGCAAAGTGCTCGAGGTCGCGGTTCGAGAGCTCGAGGGCCGCACTCTGACGTGCCAGCTCCCCGCGGGCCGCCTCGACCTCGTGGAGGTCGGAGAGGATGCGACCCCGCATGGCGTCGACGTCGCTTGCGAGCGACCGGACCTCCGACGAGCCGCCTGCCTCGATGGGGTGCTCGAACGCGCCGCCGGCCACCTGACGGACGTCGGTCGCGAGCTCGATGATCGGCGCCGTGATCCAGCGCCGGATCAAGATCCAGGTCAGCTCGAACACGACAAGCATCGCGAGGAGGCACAGGCCGAGCAGCGCGATGAGCTCGTGATCGGCGTCGGTGAGGCTCGCGTCAGCGGACGCGTGCGCGCTCCTCAGCGCGGCGCTGAAGGTGCTCATCTCGGCCCGGAAGCCGTCGAACAAGCGCTCGCCGAACCTCGTCCGCGCCACGCTGCGTGCCACGCGCTTGCCCGCCGCTGCATCCGCGATCGTCGGAATGGCGAAACGGTGTCGCCACTTCGCCGCCGCCGCTGCGGCCCGCTCGAGATCCGCCTCGAGCGCAGTGTTGCCGGCGAGGTACTGGCGCAGGCGTGCGATCGCCGCCGCCTGCTCGCTCACTCCCGTCGAATAGGGGGCGAGGAACCCTCGCTCGCGAGAGAGCACGTAGCCGCGCACACCCGTCTCCTCGTCCACGACTGCGCTGAGGAGGCCCTCCGCCGAAACGGTGGCCGGATCGACGCGGTCGACCTGCTGGCGGACGGAGTCGTTCAGATGGATCACCGCAAAGGCGCTCACGACGACGCTCGCCAGCAGCACGGCCCCCGCCAGCACGACGAGCGTCGCGACGCGGCGGCTCAGCGACGATCCATGCACGCGACCCTGCGGGCGCCTGCCGCTCAGAGCCCACCCCCCGGGGACGAGAGGGCCACGATGGCGACATCGTCGGGGAACGTGCCCGAGCGCGTCGTCTGCAGCGTCGCGAGGGTCTCCTGCACGATGCGCTCGATGGAGTGGCCGTCGGCGATCGCGAGGCGCACGAGGTCGACGAGGCCCTCCGACCCGAGCCGCGCGGTCGTCCCGTCCTCGGCGACGACCTCGACGTTCTCCACGAGACCGTCCGTGTACAGGACCACCCCCCAGGATCGCTCGAGGCTGATCTCGTTCATCGGCCACGACACCGCATCCATGACACCGAGCGGTGGGCCTGCCTGCCCGTCGTAGGAGACCGCCAGCCCCCCGTTCACGAGGATCGGCGCCGGGTGCCCGGCGAGCAGCATGCCCATCGAGCGGCGGTTCGGCGTGATGCACAGGTCACACACCGTGACGAAGCTCTCCGTGCTCGGCCGCTCGCTGCCGAACAGGTCCTGCAGCGTGTCGAAGGTGTGCTCCGGAGGGACGCCCGCGAGCACGAGCGTGCGCCACGCGACGCGGAGCCGTACACCGAGAGCAGCCTCGTCCGGACCGTGACCGGCCACGTCGCCGATCATCGCCCGCACCGTCCCGTCGTCGAGCTCTACGACGTCGAAGAAGTCGCCACCGAGGAGCGCCTGCTCGCCGCCCGGCCGGTACAGCGTCATGCACTGGATCGAGTCGCTGCGCAAGAGTGGCCGAGGGAGCAGCCCTCGCTCGAGCCGAACGTTCTCCTGGGTCCGCAGCTCGGCCTCACGCAACCTGCGGGCGGTGTTGGCCGCCCGCTTGCGCTCTGTGGCGTAACGGATCGAGCGGGCGATGAGGACGCCGTCGGCCACGCCCTTCACGAGATAGTCCTGAGCTCCCCCGGCGATGGCCTCGAGACCTCGCCGCTCGTCGTCGAGGCCGGTCAGCACGACGACAGCCGCGTCGGGTGCTCGGCTCACGACCTGCTGCAGGGCGCGGGTGCTGCTTGCGTCCGGCAGCCCGAGGTCGAGGAGCACGCACTCGGGTCCGGCATCGAGGAACGGCACCGCGTCGTCGAGCGTCCGTGCCCACACGAGGCGTTCGGCTCCGGCATGCTCGCCCTGGTCTGCGGCCTCATCGAGCAATGCTTGGACGAGGAGCGCATCCTCACGATCGTCCTCGATGAGCAGCAGCGCCGGCCTGGTCTCGTCCGGGTGGCTCATCGGTTCCCCCGACTGGAGCCCAGCTCTTCCCGGCGCACCAGCTCCTCCCGGGGAACCGGACCCTCCCGCAGGAGACCCGGCCCGCCGTCCAGCCAGGTCACGCGGCGCATCCTACCGGCCGCGGGCCAAATTGCGGAGGCGTAGGAGAAGATATTCCGAGAAAGGAGTTTGGCCGTCTTCAAGTCGGGTACACAGTTGCCGCGGGCACATCTCGCCTGCCCTTGAAAATTCAAGTCGAGGCCGGTCGAGCAAATGGTAAGCCTCCTCAGGTCGGACGCAGATCGCTTGTTTGCCCGACCGGCCTTTGATCGTGGGACACCTCACGCCTCGTCCGTGCCGCAGCCACACCGCGTCACGACAAGCCAGCCCCCCAAGGAGACGAGGTGGTGGCCCACGCTTTGCTGCTGAGCGACCCCCGCCCGCTCGCAGCGACCAAACAGGGCCCGCTCAGGCGGGCCCTGTTTCGCGTCCCGGTTCACTGAACCGTCCACGACGGCCTCCTCGTCGACCCAAGTGGCCGCACAGGCGTGTGCCGGCAGCGCCATATCCTGCAGCGATGCCCCAGTCACCGGCCAGGACCCTCATGGCAGTACACGCCCACCCGGACGACGAGGCATCCTCGACCGGTGGCATCCTCTGCAAGTACGCGGCCGAGGGAGTGCGGACAGTTCTCGTCACCTGCACGAACGGCGAGCTCGGCGACGCCGCGACCGGCGCCAAGCCGGGCGAGCCCGGCCACGACCCGGCGGCGGTCTCGGCACAGCGCCGTCGCGAGCTCGAGCGAAGCTGCGACATCCTCGACGTCGGTGCACTCGAGATGCTCGGCTACCACGACTCGGGGATGATGGGTTGGCCTCAGAACGAGGCCCCACATGCCTTCTGGAACGCCCCGGTTGACGAGGCGGCGAGCCGTCTCGCCGCGCTCATCGAGCGTTACCGACCACAGGTCGTGGTGACGTACGACGAGAACGGTTTCTATGGGCATCCCGATCACATCCAGGCGAACCGCATCACGCTGGCGGCACTGGCCCTCACGGACGTCCCGGTGAAGCTCTACTACCCGGTGATCCCGAGGTCCGGGATCCCACGTTTCGTGCAGATCCTGCAGGAAGCCGGATTCGAGCCTCCCCGCGAAGCGAGCGACGCGGCCGAGTTCGGTGTACCCGACGAGGACGTCGCCGCCGTCATCGACTGCACCCACTTTGCGGAGCGGAAGTACCGGGCGCTCCAAGCGCATGGCAGCCAGAGCGACAACGCGTTCTTCCTCCGGCTCGGGCTCGAGCGCTTCAGCGCTGTGTTCGGACAGGAGTCGTTCCAGCGTGCGCGCGACTGGACGGGCACTCCGCTCCCGGAGAGCGACCTCTTCGACGGAACCTGAGCTCGCCGCGGCCCCGTCAGGGCGCGAGCCGGTCGGGACGGGTGTAGACGGTGCCCGCGCCGTTGCGGACGAAACCGACGAGCGTCACCCCCTGCTCGTCTGCCAGCCGGGCGGCGAGGCTGCTTGCGGCCGAGACGGACACGACGAGCCGGATCCCTGCCCCGATCGCCTTTTGGACGATCTCGAACGACGTCCGGCCACTCACGACGAGGCCGAGGCCGGTGAAGGGGAAGGCGGACGCGCCGGCGATGGCTTGCTGGACGCCCCATCCGATCACCTTGTCCACCGCGTTGTGCCGGCCGATGTCCTCCCTTGCCACGAGCAGGCGGTTGTCACTCGTCAGGAGGCCGGCAGCATGCAGGCCACCCGTCGCGGAGAAGCCCGCCTGGACCTTCCGCAACAGGTCCGGCCACCCCACGACGTCACGGAACGAGAAGGCCGGTGCCGGCGTGCCGGGATCGTCGACCGGCACGGTGGTCGCAAAGCGGGCGGCGATCGCCTCGATCGAGGCGGAGCCGCACACGCCACACGAGCTCGACGTGGCGACGAGCCTGCTCGTGACACCGCCCTCCGCCATCAGCCGACGAAACGCGTCCGGAGCGAGGTCGACCGTGACGACGTTGTAACGCTGGTCGCCGTTGAGGCCGAGGTCGGTGCAGTACCTGACTGCTCGCAGGTCCTTCGGCTGCGAGATGACACCCTCGCCGAGCAGGAAGCCCGTCGCGAGCTCGAAGTCGTGTCCGGGCGTGCGCATCGTCACCGTGAGCACCTGCGTGCCACGGGTCCGGGGTGTGTGCTGGGGATCGGGCGCCATCGCATCGGCTGGGCCTCGTTGCCCGAGGCGGATCTCGAGCGGCTCCTCGACTGCAAGCTGGTCCGGGCGCCGAGTGAGGCGGTCGCCGACCGCGTGCCAGACCAGACGGGTCGCAGTCGGCGTCACCGGCTCCGGGCTCGACCGCTGCGCCATCACCGCGGTTGTAGTGGGGTGGCGGCACCGGTGAGGCCGCGAGAGACGAGAGCGGTGAGATCGTCGACGAGCTCCTCGCGCGAGATGTCCCGGTTGCGGGCCCAGCTGGCGCCGGCGAGGTGCACCATGCCGACGATGCCGTGAGCGAAGGTGACGGCAGGTCGCGGGTCGAACCCCTGCGCCGTGAAGTTGTCCCGGATGACGCCGGCGATCGCACCGGCGACGCGCTCGATGACGGCGATGAGGGCGGGGTGCTCGGGCGGGGCGTGCTGCGTGAGGAAGCCGTACAGCGCCGGATCCTCTTCGATGAACCCCACGTAGCTCTCGATGGCTCGGTGGATGACCCCGTCTGCATCCGTCTGCGTCGCGCGGGCGGCGTCACGTAGCGCGAGCTGCAGCCGCGCGACGAGCACGTCGGCGAACTGATCGGCGAGCGCCGTGATGAGCCCGTCCCGGTCCCTGAAGTAGCGGTAGAGGACCGGCTTGGTGATGCCGGCTTCCGCGGCCATCTCGTCCATGGAGGCCGAGGTGCCCACGCGACGGATCACATCGAGCGCGGCGGCGAGGAGCGCCTCGCGGCGCCCGGGGGGACGCCGGGACGCGCGTGCGACGACGGCGGCGGCGACGGTGTCGGTGAGGTCAGGCATCGGCGTCATTGCCGTCTCCATCATTGCGCCCGTTTCGTCATGCGCACCATCTCCGGGTTTGCTTCCCCCGGTTTGCTTCCCCGGGTTTGTTGAATCTATAACCACGGGTAATATTACTGCGCGTTACAGATGTCTCAGGAGGTCACGAAGCAATGACTGCCAGCACAGCACTGTCCTCAGGCTCGGGGCGGGCCAGAAGCGTCGAGGAGCGAATCGGTCGCCTGTCCGCTGCCGCCGCTCGCCGTGTGATCGAACCGGACGAGGAGGTCATCGGTTATGTCGGCGACGGTCAGCTCCTCCCCGACGAGCTCCTCAGCATCGCCGGTCTCGACCTCGAGCTGACGCCGGCGCAGAGGGCGCTCCTCTCGAGGGAGGAGATCGGGTCGATCACGCAGGCCGGCATGCGTTTCGAAGCGGTGCTGGAAGCGGGGTTCGGGGTTCAGCTCGCGACGGCAGAGGACCTCACCGATCCTCGCTGGACGTTCGTGCTGCACGAGGTGGGCGAGGAGACCCGCCACCAACGCTTGTTCCAGCGACTGCTCGCGCAGCTCGCTCCGAAGGCGAGTTACCCGATCCCCCTCGGGCTCGTCCAGCTCGGGTACCGCGTGGCCGTCGGGGTCACCGCCGGCAATCCTGCGACGTTCTACGCGCTCGTCCTCGCTGGCGAGGAGATCCCCGACCTGCTCCAGAAGCTCGCGTCGGAGCATCCGGAGACCGACCCGTTCGTGAAGGCGATCAACAAGTACCACCGAATGGAGGAGGCGAGGCACCTGTCGTTCGCCAGGGCTGTCTTCCCGGAGATCTGGCAGAAGGCATCGGTCGTCGACCGGTTCCTCGTGCGCGCGGTGGTGCCACGCATGATCGCGATGATGTTCAAGGACATCGTGCACCCCGGCGTCTACGCCGTCATCGGCCTTCCGACCTGGCGGACGTGGCTCGCCGCGAACGCGACGCCCGAGCGGCGGCGCCTGAGGTACCAAGCGACTCGACCGATCCTCGAGGTGCTCCTGGACTGCGGGGCACTCCCCCGCGGTCGCGTGCCGAGAGCTTGGCGCCGGACCTGTGGCGTGGACAGGGCAGGCGGGCCGATCGAGGTCCGGACGGCGACTGCCGGTACGCCACGGCTGGTCGCCTGACCGTCACTGCTCACTCCCGTCGGTGGCCGGTCAGTCCCCTGGCGGCCGGTCAGTCCCCCTCGGCGGCGATCTCGAGCGGAGATGGGACCGGCCGGGTATCGGCGAGGTCGCGACGGCGACCGTCTGCCTTCACGATTCCGAGCCTCGTGAGGGCGAAGAGTCCGATTCCGGCAGCAGCCACTGCAGAGACGCCTCCGACGGCAAGTCCGACCCGCGCACTCGTCGTGGCGACGATCCACCCGATGAGCGGCCCACCTACCGGAGTCGAGCCGAGGAAGGCGACCGACCAGAGCGCCATCACCCTTCCCCGCATCGAGGGATCAGCCGTCAGCTGCAGCGTCGAGTTGCCGGTCGCGAGGAACGTGACGCTCGTCCAGCCCACTGCTGCGAGAGCGACGATCTCGATGGCGAGGCCCGGTGATGCCGCGGCGAACAGGATCATGACACCGAACAGCGCCGCTGCCACCGTGAGCGGCCGGAGGCCGGTCCGACCGCGCGTCGCCGTCACGAGGCCGCCGAGCACCGCTCCGATGCCCATCGAGGCGGTGAGGAAGCCGAAGGTCGTGGCGCCTCCGTGGAACGTCTGCTTCGCGACCACCGGCAACGTCACGGTGAACTCGTAGCCAAGCATCCCGACGATGCCCATCATGAGGAGCGGAATCCCGAGACGGGGCTCGGACGCCACGTACCGGAACCCGTCCCGCAGCTGTCCCTTCGATCGTGGTGCCGGCGTGCTCGGCTGCAGCGCGGCGGTGTCCATCGACGTGAGCGAGTAGACGACTGCCACGAAACTCGCCGCGTTGACAAGGAAGCACACACCGACCCCGACGCTCGCTATCAGCACGCCGGCTACGGCCGGCCCGATCGCACGGGCGGCGTTCACCATGGTCGAGTTCAGGCTGACGGCGTTGCGGACCTTCTCGGATCCCACCATCTCGAGCACGAAGGATTGGCGAACCGGGTTCTCGAAGGTGTTGTTGAGACCGAGCACGAGCGCGAGCACGCACAGCTCCCAGAAGTGCACCACGTGGAAGACCGTCAACAACCCGAGCACGAGCGCCTGGACGCCCATGAGCGCCTGGAGGACGATCATCAGCCGACGCTTGTCGACTCGGTCGGCGATCACGCCGCCGTACGGTCCGAGCAGGAGGACCGGCAACGTCTGCAGCGCCACGACCGCACCGATGGCGGTGCTCGAGTGGGTGAGGGTGTAGACGAGCCAGCTCTGAGCGATGGACTGCATCCAGGTGCCGATCAGCGAGGTGGACTGCCCGAAGAAGTAGCGCTTGAAGTTCGGCACCGACAAGGCGTCGAAGGTTCGACGCGAAATGGCGAGGACGTTCGTCATCGCCTCACTCCCTCCTCCGGAGAGAGCATGAGCTCCGCCAGCTGCTCGAGGACGGGCAGCGCAGCAGCCAGCGCCCTCTGCTCCTCGCTCCCGAGCGCAGCGATCCTGCGGCTCAGCGCGTCGTTCCGCTCGGAGCGGATGCGCTCGAGCAGTCGGCGTCCCTTCGGCGTCGCCTCCACCCATGAGACCCGCCTGTCCGCCTCGTCCGGGCGGCGGCGGATCAGCGCCGCGCGCTCCAGCTTGGGGATGAGCCGGGACAGCATCGTCGGGTTCAACCCGGCAAAACCGGCGAGATCAGACATGCGG